>JAEUQS010000272.1 GCA_016789625.1 Acidobacteriota bacterium
GCGCCCTCGCCGAGCGGGCCGGACTCACCGAGGAGGCCGAATGACCGAAAGCGCCGGGGCCCAGGGCGGCTCGAAGACGTCCCTCTCGATCAAGGAGATCCAGGAGATCCTCCCGCACCGCTACCCGTTCCTTCTCGTCGACCGGGTGCTGAGCATGGAGCCGGGCAAGAGGATCGTGGGCATCAAGAACGTGACGATCAACGAGGAGTTCTTCCTCGGGCACTTCCCGGGAAACCCCGTGATGCCGGGCGTGCTCCTCCTCGAGGCCATGGCCCAGGTGGGAGGGCTCCTCCTGCTCTCGGGCCGGCCCGATCCGAAGGCCCACGTCATGTACCTGAGCGGCGTCGACAAGGCCCGCTTCCGCCGGCCCGTGGTGCCCGGCGACCAGGTCGTCTTCACCGTGGACCTCCTCGCCGACCGGCACGGTCTCGTGAAGGTGAAGGCCGAGGCTCGCGTCGACGGCCAGCTCTGCGCCGAGGCCGAGCTGATGAGCAGCCTCGTTCCCAAGGGAGACCGTTGATGGCGTCGGTCCATGCGACCGCGATCGTCCACGAGTCCGCCGTACTCGGTGAAGGAGTGGAGATCGGGCCTTACGCCGTGATCGGAGCGAACGTCTCGCTGGGAGCGCACACGACGGTCGGAGCCCACGCCGTGGTGGAGGGTCCCTCGACGTTCGGCGAGGCGAACCGCATCCATCCTCACGCGATGCTGGGCGGGCCGCCGCAGGACCTCAAGTACAAGGGCGAGCCGACGACCCTCGAGGTCGGGGACCGGAACGCGTTCCGCGAGTTCTGCACCGCGCATCGCGGCACGGCCTCCGGGCGCGGACGCACGGTGATCGGGAGCGACAACCTCTTCATGGCCTATGCGCACGTCGCGCACGATTGCCAGGTGGGGAGCCGCACGGTGTTCGCGAACGGGGCCTCCCTGGCCGGTCACTGCATCGTCGAGGACGACGTGGTGATGGGTGCCTACGCGGCTCTGCGCCAGTTCTGCCGGGTCGGCCGGCATGCGTTCGTGGGAGCCTTCGCGCCCCTCAACCGCGACGTGCTGCCGTTCCTCTGGACCTCCACGGACCGCCCCACGAAGGCCTGGAAGCTGAACAGCGTGGGCCTCGCCCGCAAGGGCTATTCCCCCGAGAGGGTCGCCTCACTGCAGAAGGCGTATCGCATCCTCCACAAGCACCGTCACGACAGGGCCGCTATGGTGGCGGCCCTCGAGGAGCTGGCTGCCTCTGCCCCCGACGTGGGGGAGCTCCTGGACTTCATCAATTCGGCCCCCGCCCACGGCATACACGGGGCTTAGTGAATTGGGGGAACCATGGCCGGTTCCCCCCCGGCCCCGGAAAAAACCGCGATTGGCTCGGAGGGGGTCTGGGGGAACCGGCCATGGTTCCCCCAGGAAACTTCAGACTTCTGCGGGTTCGGCCTTCCTGTGCTTGGCGCGCTCGGCGATGAGCTTGTCCTGCTGGAGGCGGGGGAGCTCCTCGTAGTGCCCCATCTCCATGTGGAACGAGCCGCGGCCCTGCGTGATCGAACGGAGGACCGGGGCGTAGGAGATCATCTCCGCGAGCGGGACCTCGGCGCGGATCACGGACTCGTCGCCCTCGGTCTCCATGCCCGAAGGACGCCCGCGCCGGCTCGTGAGATCACCCATGAGGTCGCCCATGTACTCCTGCGGCGCCCGGATGTCGACCTTCATGATGGGCTCGAGGATGATCGGCCGCGCCCGCTCCATCGCGTCCTTGAAGGCCAGCGAGCCGGCGATCTTGAACGCCATCTCCGACGAGTCGACGTCGTGGTACTGGCCGTCGTACACCTCGACCTCGAAGTCCACCATCGGGTATCCGGCGAGGTATCCCCGCTTGCGCGATTCCTGGATGCCTTTCTCGATGGCCGGCACGTATTGCCGCGGAATCGAGCCCCCGAAGATGTTGTCGGTGAACTTGAAATCCTCGCCGCGGGTCAGCGGACGCACGCGGATGCGGCAGTCGGCGAACTGTCCGTGCCCGCCCGTCTGCTTCTTGTGGCGGCCATGGGCCTCCGCCTCGCGGGTGACCGTCTCCCGGTAGGGCACGTGAGGCGGATGCAGGATCACCTCGACGCCGCTCTTCCTGCGCATCCGGGCGACCGCGATCTCGACGTGGAGCTGGCCCGCGCCCGAGAGGAGGAACTCGTGCGTGTCCGGATCCCGTGAGAACTTCAGGGAGGGGTCTTCCTCGATGAGCTTGTGGAGGGCGAGGGAGATCTTGTCTTCGTCGCCCTTCGACTTGGGCTCGATCGCGAACGAGATCGCCGGCTCGGCGAAGTGGATCGCGTGGAACGAGAGCGGCTTGTCCTTCCCGGCCAGGCTGTCGTTCGTGAGAGTTTCCTTGAGCTTGGCGACGCAGCCGATGTCGCCGGCCGGTACCTCGGGAACGGTCTGCAGCGTCTTTCCGAGAGGGGAGGAGACGGGGCCGAACCGCTCGACGGCGTCCCGCGAGACGTTCTGGTAGCTGGCGTCGGCCTTCACGGTGCCGCTGTAGACGCGGAAGAGCGTGAGGCGCCCGGCATAGGGATCGGAGATCGTCTTGAACACGAAGGCGCCCACCGGACCCGCCGGGTCTGCGGTGACTGTGACCGAATGGCCGTCCTTCGCAGTCGCCACGGTGCTGAACGCGTCGGCCGTCGGCAGGATGTCGACGATCTCGTCCAGGATCTTCTCGACGCCGCGCTCGTGATCGCCGCCGGCCGCGAACAGCACCGGGACGATCCGCTTGTCCTTGACGCCGGCGCGCAGAGCGGGGAGGAGCTGCTCCTCGGTGAGGTTTCCCTGTGAGAAGAAGACCTCCATCAGCGTGTCGTCCCCTTCGGCGACCATCTCGACGAGCGCTTCGTGCAGCGTCTGGCCGTCCGCGGCGAACTCGGCGGGGATCTGTCCTTCCGTGGTCCGGCCGGCGTCGTCGGTGAGGAAACCCTTCATCCCGACGAGGTCGATGACGCCGCGAAAACCCTTCTCGCGGCCGATGGCGGCCTCGATCGCGGTGCAGCGCCGTCCGAACTTCTTGATGAGCTGGTCCATCACGCGGCCCCCGTCGGCGCGCTCTCTGTCCATGCGGTTGACGACGATCATGCGGGGGAGCCCGAGCTCCTCACAGAGCTTCCAGGCCTTCTCCGTCTGCACCTCGGGGCCGGCGACCGCGTCCACGACGATGAGCGCGGCATCGGCGGCGCGGAGACCGCAGATCATCTCCGATTCGAAGATGCCGTAGCCCGGCGTGTCGATGAGGTTGATCTTCTTCTTCTTCCACTCCAGCGACGCGACGGAGAGGCCGATCGAGATCTTCCGGTCGATCTCCTCGGGGTCGAAATCCGTCGGGGCGGTGCCGTCCTCGACCCTTCCGAAGCGATTCACGGCGCCGGCTTCGTGGAGAAGTGCGGAAACGAGGGTCGTCTTGCCGACCCCGTTGTGCCCCACCACCGCCACGTTGTGGATGTTGGAAGCGGAAAAGACTTTCATGAAGCCTCCTCAAAAGATCACATGGACGTGCCTTCCCGGATTATCGCGGGGCGTAAACCCTTCCACCTAACCGTTTTTTCCTCGAAGGGTTTGACCGCTTCGGAGCGGGGGCCTACAATTTTTCAGCGCTGGAGTCGGCGTCACTTTGTCCTTACGGAGGCTTTCTGCCCCCCGAACTGGGTCCGTCGTTCTCGAGCTTCCCCAAGAAGTTCGGCCGTTACGAGGTGGTCCGCGAGCTCGGTAAGGGCGCGATGGGGATCGTCTACCTCGGGCGAGACCCCGTCATCGGGCGTCTCGTTGCCCTCAAGACGATCCGCGTCGCCGTGGACGACGACGCCGAGATGCGGGAGTTCTCCGAGCGCTTCCTCCGCGAAGCGCAGGCGGCCGGCATCCTCTCGCACCCGAACATCGTCACCGTTCACGACGTGGGCGAGGATCCAGGCACGAAGACGACCTTCATCGCGATGGAGTACGTCGAGGGGAAGAACCTCAAGCAGCTCCTTCAGGAGAAGACGCCGTATCCCTTCGAAAGGGTCGCCGAGATCATCGGGCAGGTCGCCGAGGCGCTCGACTACGCGCACCGCAAGGGCATCGTCCACCGGGACGTGAAGCCCGCCAACATCATCATCACGCCCGAAGGGCAGGTGAAGATCACCGACTTCGGCATCGCGAAGATCGAGAAGTCGAACCTCACTTCCACCGGGCAGTTCCTGGGCACTCCGAACTACATGTCGCCCGAGCAGGTGACGGGCGAGACCGTCGACGGCCGGAGCGATCTCTTCTCTCTGGGGGTCGTGCTCTACGAGCTGCTGACCCGTAAGAAGCCGTTCACGGGCGAGAACCTCACGTCGATCTCCTACAAGATCGTCCACGAGTCCTTCACGCCTCCCGAAACCTACGACGCCGCTCTCCCGCCCGAGTTCGGGCCGATTCTCCAGAAGGCGCTCGCCAAGGACCCTGCGGTCCGCTTCCAGCGCGGCAACGATTTCGCTCTGTCGCTCTACGAGTTCAAGGCCCGCCAGGAAGAGCGGGAGATGCTGCGGGACCTGGGGAAGATGATCGGGGAGGCCGAGAGGCTCGGCCCCGTCTCGACGCTCGATGTCGCCCCGCCGACCTTTCCCTCCCCTTCGGGGTCCAGCCCGGGCTTCGTTCCGCCCGCGTCGGCGGCCTACACGCCCCGTCCCTCGTCCCCGGCGCTGCCGATTCCCGGTGAGGTCCCGCGGGGCGTCACCCCGACGCCTCCGCCCGCGCCTCTGCCGCCTTCGATGTCCCTGACGGGCGACGGGGGAACCGTCCGGCTCGAGATGCCTCTCACGACGCTGCCCATCGGCAGCCCGATGATCTCGCGGCCGCTCGGAGAGGATTTCGAGCTGGATGTTCCGTCGCCGCGCCCGGCGGCCGAGGCCCGCAGGGGGTTCTCGCCGGCGGAGCCCCCGGCCCCCGCTTCCGGAGATCGCACGGTCGATCGGCCGCGGGTGCCGCGCATGACGACCCCCGCACCGCGTCCCACACCTCCGCCGCCTCCGGCCGAAGTCGACGTGACGACGCCGGGCGCCGAGGTCATGATGGACGGTCTGACCGAGCGCATGACGGCGGTCGGCTTCAACCCGCCTTCGCCCCCCTCCCGCCCGGCTTCGCCCCCGCCCGCGGCTCGATATCCGTCCCCGCCGCCCCGCCCGCAGGTCCCGGCCGCAGCTCCTGTCCCTCCGGGCGTTCCGCCCGCCGCACCTGTGGCCGTGTCCCGCGAGTACGAGCCCACGCATCGCTACGAAGCGATCACCCTGCCGAAGGAAGAGCCCAAAGAGGCCCCGAAAGGTGGCTTCGACGAGGACTATCGTCCGACCGAGGTCATCGTCGACGCGGCCAAGCTGGCTGCCCTCGGCATGCCCAAGCCGGCTGCGGCCTCAGCGCGTCCTCCGGCTCCGCCCGCGCCGGGCAGCGCCCCTCCTCCTCCGAGCGCGCCGCGCGCGGTTCCCCCGGCGCTCGCACGCCCCATCGGCTCGGGCGAGGTTCCGGTTCCGAGCGTTCCGTCGGCCGAGATGCCGAGGGCTCCCCAGATGCCGGTGAAGTCCGGTGCTGTCGCCGCCCCTTCGGCCCCAGCGCTCAAGCGGCACGTCAACCCCACGTACGTGTGGGTCATCGTGGGAAGCCTGGTCCTCATCGCCGGGCTGGTCGTCGCGTATTTCATGACCCGTACCCAGCAGATCCAACCGACGGCGCCGGTCGACGACACCCACGCCATCGAGATGAAAGAGCGCGCCGAGCTTCTCCGCAAGGGCGACGCCGCCTTCAAGGAACAGCGGTACGAAGAGGCCCTGGCCTCGTACCAGGAGCTGATTCGCAGAGATCCCGGCTCCGTTCCGGCCCGCGAGGCCGTTCAGCGTGCGGAGCCCCTCGCCAAGCAGCAGGCCACCGAGCGCGAGGAGAAGGCAAAGGCTCAGGCCGAGCTCGATCAGCGCCTCGTCACGCTGCGCGAAGCCAGCATGGCCGCCGATGACGCGCTCGTCATCCAGGCCGGGGACGCGGTGCTCGGGCTCGACCCCGCGAACCAGGAAGCCCAGCAGCTCAAGGCCGCGGCTTCCGAGCGCCTCGCCAAGAAGTCCGACGAGGAGCGCAAGAAGGCGCTCGAGGAAGCCAAGAAGAAGATCAAGCCGACGCCCACCCCGCGCCCCACCGCGATTCCGGTGGTCGTCCGGCCCACGGACGTCCCCGTTCCCCCCACGCCCACGCCCACGACGGCGAACGTGAAGGTCGTGTTCCAGAGCCCGTTCAGCAAGGGCCTCCTCATGTTCTCCGTGGGTGCTGCGAGCCCCACACGGAAGGACTTCGACTTCGGCAAGAACGCTTCCGGGGGCACGGTCGAGTCCTCCCTCTCGGCTCCGGCGGGCGAGGCAGACTTCAAAGTCTGGATCTTCCCCACCGACAGGCAGGGAAAGCCGCCGTACCACAAGGTGCAGAGCCTGACGTTCCCCGGCGGTGAGACGCGAACCATCCGGGTCGAGGTCGACGCGGCGAGCGGGAACATCTCGATCCGCTGATGCGGTCCCGGGCGGTAAGGCTGTCCCTGCCGCCCGTCGTGGCCCTTCTGCTCTGCGGCGGCCTTCTCGCCGAAGGGCCGCCCACAGAGATCTCCCGAAAGGGGATGGTCGCGGCCGCGACCCCCGAGGCGTCGCGTGCCGGAGCCCAGATCCTCGCGGCGGGCGGCAACGCCGTGGACGCCGCGGTCGCGACGGCGTTCGCGCTGGCCGTAACGTATCCCCAGGCGGGCAACCTCACGGGCGGCGGCTTCCTCGTGCTGCGCCGGGCGAACGGGGAGCTCCATGCTCTCGACTTCCGGGAATCCGGTCCGGCCGCCGTGTGGCGCGACACCTTCGCGGCTCCCGGCACGTCTTCGTGGAAAGACGGGCTCGCCGTCGCGACGCCGGCCTCGGTCAGAGGTCTCGAGGAGGCTCACCGGCGCTTCGGCCGGATGCCCTGGCGCAAGGTCCTCGCCCCGGCGATCCAGCTCGCCGCCGACGGGTTCCTGGTGCCTCAGGGACTCGTCACCGAGCTCGTCGACAAAGAGAACCGCGACCTCCTCTCCCGGAACCCGGAGTCTCTCCGCGTCTTCTTTCCGGGCGGGGATGCGATCCGCGTGGGCTCCCGTTTCGTGCAGCCCGATCTCGCCAGGACCCTTCAGGCGATCGCGCGGGAGGGGGCGGACGGGTTCCACCGCGGAGAGATCGCCCGGCGGGTCTCGGCGTTCGTGCAGGCGACGGGTGGTGTTCTGACCGAGGGCGACCTCGCCGGATATCGGCCCGTGTGGCGCGCGCCGCTCTCCGTCGATCGGGGCCGCGACCGGATCGTGACCATGTCTCTGCCGTCCTCCGGCGGCTTTCTGCTGGCTCATTTCTTCGGGCAGCTCGGGTTCGTGCCGGGGAGCCTCGCCGAGCCCTTCTCGCCAGGCACGCTGCACCTCATGGCCGAGGTCGAGAGGCGGGCATTCGCCGACCGCAACCGGTTCCTCGGAGACCCCTCGTGCGTGGACGTTCCGCTGGCGAGGCTTCTGGCACCCGCCCGGCTCGCGGAGCTCGGCGCGGCCATCGACGTCGCGCGCGCCACGTCCTCGAAAGCCGTCGTGGGTCTCGAACGCGCAGAGCGGGAGGAGACGACCCATGTCTCGGTGGCGACGGCCGACGGCGAGGCGGTCGCGATGACCACGACGCTCAACGGCACGTTCGGCAACGGCGCGATCGTGCCGGGGGTGGGCGTCCTTCTGAACAACGAGATGGACGACTTCGCGACGCGTCCCGGCCAGCCCAACTACTTCGGTCTCGTGCAAGGCGATTCGAACGCGGTAAGGGCCGGCGGACGGCCTCTCTCGTCGATGACCCCGACCATCGTTCTGCGGGACGGGCGTGTGCGCTGGGTGCTCGGCTCGCCGGGCGGCTCGACGATTCCCACCACCGTGCTCCAGGTTTACCTGCACGTGGCGACCCGCGGAACGAGCCTCGCCGACGCGGTGGCGGCGCCCCGCTTCCACCACCAGCACCTGCCCGACCAGATCTCGCTCGAGCGCGGCGGCTTTTCGGCCGAGGTGCAAGGCGGTCTCGCGAAGCTGGGCCACACGCTGGTCGAAAGACGACCGATCGGAAACGTCCAGGCCATCGAGGTGCTCCCCGACGGGCGTCTCGTGGGCGTCTCGGATCCGCGTGGCTACGGCCGGCCCTCGGCACCCGCTCCCTGATACATCTGAATCGAGGCGGAATCGGGCCGGGAGGGTCAAGCTAACGGGCGGAGCGTGAACCATGAAGCGCTTCCCCTTTCGAGCCGCGATCCTCCTGATCGCAACGGTCCTCATCGCCACGGTTCCCGGGCGGTCCGCCCATGCACAGGGCGGGTCGGCTCCGGCCTCGCTGCCTGCCGCGACGCGCCCCGCCGAGGACGTGGCGTCCGAGGTCGAGACGTGCATGTCGTGCCACCAGGACGACACGCTCACCAAGACCTTCCCCAGCGGGGAGACCCTGCCGCTCTTCGTGAAGCCCGAGGCCTTCGGCGCCTCGGTCCACGCGAAGAAGGCCGGCTGCGTGGGCTGTCACGAGGGCTACGGAGAGATCCCTCATCCCGAGCGCAATTTTCCCGACAAGACCGCGCTCGTGACGGCGTTTCGCGATTCCTGCAAGACGTGTCACGTGGACACCTACTCGCGGGCGATGGACGGGGTCCACGCGACGCTGCTCGCGCAGGGCAACACGAGCGCGCCCACCTGCCTCGACTGCCACGGCTCGCACGACATCGAGAAGCCGGGGCATCCGCGGGCCCGGGTCGCGGCCATGTGCGCGTCGTGTCATGGGGATGTCTCGGAGGTCTACGAAAAGAGCGCTCACGGCCGCGCGCTCGCCGAAGGGAACGAGGACGTGCCGGTCTGCACCGACTGTCATCGCGCGCACGACATCCAGGATCCCCGGTCGGGACGCTGGCGGCTCGGAACCCCTGAGACTTGTGGCTCCTGCCACACCGACGCGAAGCGAATGGACAAGTACGGCCTCTCGACGAACGTCCTGAAGTCGTACCTCGACGACTTCCACGGCGTCAGCGCGCGCCTCTACAGGGGCTCCAAGGTCGAGCCCCGCGCGATCATGGCGGTCTGCTCCGATTGTCACGGCGTGCACGACGTCGAGCGCCTCCGAGGCACCGGCGCCGCCACGCCCGCAGCGCTGAAGTCGCGGCTCGCGGCCAATTGCCGGAAGTGCCACCCCGGCGCGACGGACTCCTTCCCCGACGCCTGGCTCTCCCACTACGAGCCCAGCCCGAAGAGGGCCCCGCTCGTGTGGGGGATCGGTCTCTTCTACAAGGTCTTCATCCCGTTCATCATCGGAGGTCTCATCTTGCAGATCCTGCTGCATCTGTATCGCGTGGTGGTGAATCGATGAGCGGCGCCCAGCGGACCGGGGATCGGACGTTCGTCCGCTTCACGCCCCGGCAGAGGGCGGAGCACGTGATGGTGATGTCGCTGTTCCTGATCCTGGCGTTCACGGGCTTCCCGCAGAAGTTCCCCGACACCTGGGCCGCGCGCGTCTCCGTCGATCTCTTCGGCGGTCTCGACGCGATGAGATTCTGGCACCGCTTTGCCGGCTTCGCGTTCGCGTTCCTCTCGATCCTCCACCTCGCGATCGCCGGAGCGGGCGTGATCCTCGGCCGGATCCGGCCCTCGATCGTTCCCAACAGAAAAGACTTCACCGACGCCATCCAGCAGATGCGCTACTACCTCGGTACCGCCCCCGAGCCCGCCCGCTTCGATCGCTTCGACTACCGGCAGAAGTTCGAGTACTGGGGACTCGTGCTCGGCGGGCTCGTCATGATCGTCACGGGCGTGATCCTGTACGCCCCGGTCCTGTTCGCGACGTACCTTCCCGGCGAGCTCATTCCGGCGGCCAAGGTCGCGCACTCGAACGAAGGTCTGATGGCGTTCCTCGTCGTCATCACCTGGCACGTCTTCAACGCGCACCTCTCTCCGGAGGCCTTTCCGTGGGATCCGAGCATCTTCACGGGGCGCATTCCCGAGCATAAGCTCAAGCACGAGCACCCGCTGGAGTGGGAGCGCCTCACCGGCGAGACGATCGGGAGCTCGGAAGCGGCGGCGAGCCCGCAGGCCGCTCCGGCGCCCGTGGCGCCGGAGAAGAAGCCATGAACCTCCTGGAACCCTCGTTCACGGCGGCTACCGAGGCCTCGTCGCCGTGACCCATGCCCTCACCGTCCGTGCCGCCGTGCTCGTCACGAGCGGCCTCGTGCTACCGCTCGTTTTCGGAGCGGTGCTCGCGAGGACGGCCGAGGAAGACGTCGTCGCCGAACGCACCGCCGCCCGCAAGCTCCTCGCCGAGAGCGTCGCCTCCGTTTTCGAACGGAGGCTCCACGAGGCGCTGGATCCGGTCTTCCGACTGCACTGCGAGGTGGGTCCGGCCTTCTTCGAGGAACAGGCGCCGGCGGCCCTCCGGAACGTCCAGCTGTCGTCGCGGCTCTTTCCGTCGGTGCTCCTCGCCGACGAAGACGGACGCGTGGTCTGGGAGAGCCCGCCGGGGACCGCGCGGCCCGAAAGCCTTCGGGAGCCGCGGGGCATCGCGAGGAGCACCCTGGCCGGCGAGGGGAGCGCGCGCCACCTCGTGCTGCCGCTCCGGGAC
>JAEUQS010000298.1 GCA_016789625.1 Acidobacteriota bacterium
GGGGCGAGCTGGCCTCACTAGTGGGTGAGGCCGTTCCTGCTGGTTGGCGCCCTCCACGCTTGAGGTTCCTCTATCCCGATCGCAGGAAAGGCGACTTCCCTTCGCTTGCGAGCCACATTCCTATCATCAGTTCGCGAGCGCTTGGTGTCTTGGGCGATCTCCTGGAGCCATCTGGTCAGCTATTTCCATTGCACGACGTGGAAGGTGAGTTCTTTTTGATGAACGTCACGCGAGTCGTTGACGTACTGGATGAGAGAACCAGCGAAATCGATAGGTTTCGTGACGGTCGCATCATGAGCATAGAGCGGGCGGCGTTCCTTCCGCAGGCTGACGATGAACCAATCTTCAGAATCCCGCAAACTCCAGAAATGGATGTTTTCGTCAATGATCGCTTCCGCATCCGCGTGCTTGAGGCCGGGTTGGAGGGGCTTCGCTTCTCGTGAGCCAAGCCTGCAGGCTCATTTATGAAATCGCCTATGGGCTATGGATAGGCATGTGCGGAGCGAAGGACGGGCTGAGTCGAGTGATTGGGCGCCACCATCGCGTTCCATTGCCCGCAGAGGCCTGAGCACCATGCCGGCGTGAGCTAAGCCGGGCGCTCCCAGGAGCCCCCGCCCCTGAGGCGCCCACCAAGAGCCGCGACGGTCGTGCAGATCACCACAAGGTAAGTCGCGACGATTAAGATGAACGACACGATGTCGACCTCGAAGAGATCAATCACCGCCGTGAGGAGCCTCGAGCCCGGAGATGGCCAGGAGGGCATGGAGCAGCTCAAGCTCCTGGATGGCGATATCTCGCATGAGGACTGGCTCACAGAATGGGGCGACGAAAGCGTGCACCGGTACGCGGAGTTCCTCGAGAGCGGGGAGAAAGCGATGACCATCGAGCAGGTTTTCGCTCTTGCCCGGGCTGGCATTCCTTAGGGGACCGTAAGGGGCGCACAACACCGGAGGATCAGCTGGGGCGTCCGGCCGCCGACCGACTACCGGCTCATCCCCACGTAGCTGCCGTCGCTCGTGCCCTCGACGTTCGTGGCGCCGTCGTTCACGACCCCGTACACGACGAACGGCTGTGAGCCCGAGACGCGGGTGACCTTCACGTAGGCGTTCTGGACGCCGGTGCCCGTCAGCACCGAGTTCACCTGCGTCCAGCCGGCCGGCAGGAGCGACGGCATCTCGCGGGTCGCCACGCTCTGTCCCGTGGCCCCGTCGAAGATCTCGTAGCGCAGCGTGGACGCGGTTGAGCCCGCCGTGTTCAGACCCGCGAGGTTCGACCTCACGGCCGAATCCTGACGGAGACCGTAGACCCACGCTTCGGTCGCGGCCGTCTCCGTCTCGGCCAGCGCCGGGTAGAAGAGCCCGTAGCGCCCGCCCGCCGTGCTCACCGCCGCGGTGCGCGCGCCGGCGAAGCCCTCGACGAGCGCGCCGCCGCTCTCCTGGAGCGTGACGCGCAGCGTCCCCGCGTAGCTCTCGCCGCGCGTCCCGATGGCGGCCCCCCGCGCCCGGAGATAGTCGAGCGCCGAAGGCACGATGAGCTGCTGACCCGGAGCGAGGTTCTCCGTCACGCTCGTCGGAGCGCCCGCCCGCGCGAGCGACTCCACGTACGTCAGGGTCGCCGTGACGCGCTTCGTCGACGGATTCGCGAGCACCAGCTCGCTCTCGAACGTCGCGGTCTCCACGAGCACCGGCAGGAGCAGCGTGCCCGCGGCGCGCCCTTCGGCCACCTGCGCGATGAACGAGCCGTCGCCCGTGGCGTTGTCGTTCACGACGCCGTACGCGAGGAACGGCTCCGTGCCGGACGCGCGGGAGACGCGGACGCTGCCCTCGAAGAGCGTCGCCTCGGCCAGCACGTCGTTGAGCTGGGTGAACTGCCCTGCCGCGAGCCGCACGTCGGGCAGCGGCTTCTCGGCTCCGTCGGGCCCGACCGCGACGACGCGGAGCGTGATCTCGCCCGAGGTCCCGGCGTTCACGAGCGCGAGGTTGCTGCGATCGGCCCCGGTTCCGCGGAGACCGAAGATGCGCACCGCGCCCGTCGTGGGGAGCGTCTCGACGCGGGGCGCCTCGTACGAGAGGCCCGCCCGGCCCGCTCCGGAGGCCGTCGTCGTGCGCGCGGCGGCATACGCGGCATCGGCCGAGGAGAGACCGTCGAAGACGAGCCGCAGCGTCCCGCCCTGCGAGCCCGAGGTGGGGATCTGGAGCCCCTTGCCCCGCAGCCACGCGAGCGCGTCCGTGAAGACGAGCTGCCGGCCGGCCGGGAGCGTCTCGGAAACCGTTCCGCCGCCCGACGCGCCCAGCGCCGTCGACGGCACGTAGGTGGCCGTGACGTTCGCGAGCGTCGTCCCGCGGTTCGCGAGGACGAGCTCCGAGGTGAAGCGCGCGCCGAACCGGCCCGGCGCGTCGAGCACCACGGGCACGAGCCGCGTCGCCGAAGCGCCCGCGTCGTCGCGCACGCGGTAGAGCGCGTTGCCGCCCGAATCCGCGAGCCAGAGCTCTCCGCTCTCGTCCTCTCCGAACGTCGTGATCGTGTACGGCGAATCGAGGAGCTCCTGCCCCTCGAACCGGTCCCCGGCCTGCCGGATGCCGAAGATGCGGCCGGAGCAATAGTCGGCGAACAGGTAGATCCCGCGCAGCCGCGGATACGAGCGGCCGCGATACACGTAGCCGCCCGTCACGGAGCAGCCCAGGCTGTGGCTGTATTCGACGACGGGGTTGACGAGACCTCCCATCTGGCAGTTCGCCGCGTTGTAGCAGTGGAGGCCTTCCGTGATCCGCCAGCCGTAGTTCTCGCCGCCGCGGCTCGACGCGGACTGGAAGTTCACTTCCTCGTAGAGGCTCTGGCCCACGTCGGCGATGTAGAGGTCGCCGGTCTCGCGGTCGAAGGAATAGCGCCAGGGATTCCGGAGGCCGTACGCCCAGATCTCCGGCCGCACGCCCGGAATCGTCACGAACGGGTTCGTGGACGGAACCCCGTACGGCGTGAACGAGCCCTCGACGTCGATGCGCAGCATCTTGCCGAGCAGCACCGCGCGGTTCTGGGCGTTGTTCTGCGGATCCCCGCCCGAGCCGCCGTCGCCGAGGCCGATGTAGAGGTACCCGTCGGGCCCGAACGCGAGGTGCCCGCCGTTGTGGTTCGCGAAGGGCTGCGTCACGGAAAGCAGGATCTGCTCGCTCGTGGCATCCGCGACGTCGGGCGTAGCCTGCGGAACCCGATATCGCGCGACCACGGTGTTGCCGTTCCGGTCGGTGTAGTTCACGTAGAAGCGGCGCGACGCGGCGAAGCCCGGCGGAAACGCGATCCCGAGGAGCCCGCGCTCGCTGCAGCAGCTCACCTTGGCCGCGATGTCGAGGAACGGGGTCGAAACGAGCGCGCCGTTCCTCACGATGCGAACCTGACCCGTCTGCTGGAGCACGAACATCCGTCCCGAGGAGTCACCGGCGTTGGCGAGACCGATCGGCTGCGAGATACCGGAAACCGCCCGGTCGAGCACGAGGCGCGGCCACGTCTGCGCCTCCGCGGAGAGGCCGGCGCCCAGGACGAGCAGGGCGACCAGCGGCACCGGACCTTTCACGGACGGGCCTCGTGCGGCTCCACCCGTTCCGGGCTGCGCACCTCGGCCAAAACGCGCCGCACGTCGTCGGCGAGCGTCACGGGGTCGAACGGCTTCGTGAGGATCCCGGCCACGCCCATCGTGCGGAACCGCTCGATCTCGGCCGAGAGCGCCTTGGCCGTCAGGAAGATCACCGGAATGTGGCGCGTCTCGGGGTCGGAATTGAGGGCCTGGAGCGTCATCTCGCCGTCCATCACCGGCATCATCATGTCGAGGAGGATGACGTCGGGCTTTCCGCTCTTCGCGAGCGCGAGTCCGGCGGCCCCGCTCGACGCGTCGAGCACCTCCATGCCGCCGATGCGGGAGAGGCCGAGGCCCGCGATCTTCCGGATGTCGTCTTCGTCGTCGATGAGAAGAACTTTCATGGCCACGTGCCAGTTTGCATCACATCTGCTCCAGAATCTGCGCCATGAAGCCTGCCGTTGCCGTGCTCGCCGCGAGCCTCGCGCTCCTTTCGACCAGCGCCCCGGGTGAGAAAGCCCCCACTCTCCACGACGGGCTCGAGAAGGCCCGGGCCGACCAGGCCCACGACCCGGCCGCGGTCGCCGCGTTCGAGAAGCTCGCGAAGACCTACGGCACACCCCTTTACGTGTACGACCAGGAGACGATCGAGAAGCAGTTCGACGCGCTGAAGAGCGCGTTCGCGCCGCGCTTCCCGAAGCACAAGATCTTCTACGCCGTGAAGGCGAACACGAACCTCTCGATCCTCGAGATCCTGAGGAAGAAGGGCGCGGGCGCCGAGGTCGTCTCCGAGGGCGAGATCGTCACGGCCCGGAGGCTCGGCATCCCGGGCACCGAGATCATGTTCACGAGCTCCTCGAAGAGCCCGGCGGAGATCCAGCTCGCGCTGAAGAACGGCGCCGTGCTGAACGTCGACAGCCGCGACGAGCTGGAGCAGATCGAGGCGGCCGCGGCGAAGGCGAAGCTCAACGCGCGCATCTCCTTCCGCATCAACCCCGGCGTCGACCCGCACACGATCCACCAGATCAACACCGGCGTCTCCGATTCGAAGTTCGGGATCCACCTCGAGGACGGCCTCGCGCTCGCGGCCTTCGCGCGCGCCAAGGAGCTCCCCCACGTGAAGATCGTGGGCGTCCACTGCCACATCGGCTCGCAGATCACCGAGACCGAGGGCTACGAGGAGACCGCGAAGAAGATGCTGGCGTTCGTCCTCGAGCTGAAGACGAAGCTCGGCCTCCAGCTCGACTTCATCGACCTCGGAGGCGGCCTCGGCATCCCCTACAAGGACGGCCAGACGGTCATGTCGCCCGAGGATCTCGCCAAGGCGCTGCAGCCCATCTGGGCGGCCGGAGTCCAGACCCTGGGCTACGAGCCCACGCTGTGGCTGGAGCCGGGCCGGTTCTTCGTGGCGCAGTCGGGCTTCCTCCTCGCGCGGGTCAACACCGTGAAGAAGACGCCGCTCAAGACGTTCGTCAACGTCGACGCCGGCTTCAACACGCTCATGCGCCCGGCGATGTATCAGGCGTATCACCGCGTGCGCGTCGTGGGGAAGACGGGCGCGACCACGAAGCTCGACATCGCCGGCGACGTCTGCGAGACCGGCGACATCCTCGCGGCCGATCGCGACCTGCC
>JAEUQS010000302.1 GCA_016789625.1 Acidobacteriota bacterium
TGCGTGGGCTGGCTGCGCGCGCACGAAGCCGAGCTGCTGCCCGTCTTCGACCCCGGCGGCGAGCGGCGACGAGCCGCGGTCAGGGCGCCTGACGGCGCGTGAGCTCGACGAACTGAGCCGCCTCGCGCGCGACGAGCCGGCCGTCGAAACGCGCGAGGAGCGGGCGTCCGATCTCCGCGGGGAACCCGTTGGCCAGCAGGAACACCCTCCGCCCCTTGGCCAGGTACTCCTCGGCGAGGGTGGCCGTGGTCTTCCCGCCGTCGGCCCAGGCGTCGAGGATCACGAGATCCCGCTCGAGCTGCAGAGGTCCGAAAGCCTCCGTCGCGCCCCGGTACGCGATGAGCGCGACGGGATCCCGCGCAGGGAGGAGACGCCGCCCGTAGTCGAGAACCTCCAGCTTTTCGCGGCGGGCGAGGCGCGCCGCGGGGACGTCCTCGCCCACGTGGATCGCGGCCGCCCAGGCGAGGCTCGCCGAGAGCGCGACGAGGACCGCCCGTCCACCCCGAGCGCCGGATGCATCGCGCCGCAGAAACCAGAAGAGCACGAGAGCGCCGGCCAGCAGCACGGGCAGCCCCATCGTCGTGTATTGCCGCACGAGCGAATCGGGACGCAGCCGCAACAGTCCGAAGACGAAGACGACGAGGCCACCGCCCGCGAGAGCCGCGGGCAGAAGGGCGGTGGGCACGGTCTCGGGAGCGGGGAGCCCCTTCTCGACGGCGAGAGCCACGACGACCGCGAGGATCGGTACCAGCTCGAGGAAATAGCGCTGGTTGAAGCACACGCCGTCGTGCCGCTCGAAACCGGCCAACGCGAACGTGCCCAGCACGCAGGCCACCACGATTCCGGCCGATCGCAGCTCGTCGCGCGCGGGGTGGCTCCCGGGCAGCCACGCGAAGAGGAGCGCCACGAGCCCCAGCAGGATCCAGGGGGAGCTCTGGATCCAGGCCTTCTTGATCGCCCCGAAGAACACGAGGACCCCCGTGCGGGGATCGGGCCGCCAGAAAGCCTGGATCTCGAGCACCGGATCCGTGAGGGACGGATGCGAGGAGAAGTCCAGGACCTTCGCGTAGAGAACCGAAGGCGCCTGAAGGAGGATCTTCGAGACCGGACGCTTCAGGCCCGTGGTGAGGTAGCCCTTTCCCTTCGAGATCGGATTCCAGGTCCCCAGCCGCTCGTGATTGAGGAACGAGCAGGCCAGGATCGGCAGGGCGACTCCGAGGGCGTAGGCCGGCGCGAGCCGGAGCCGTGCCCGCGAGAGGAGCAGGAGTCCCAGGCCCACGGCGAACGCGAAGACGATGTTCTGGTAACGGATCCCCACGGCCAGGCCGGTCAGGATGCCCGCGACGGCGGCCTGCAGCGCCGAGCCGTCTCTGCGGGCCCTGCTGGCCAGGAAGAAGCCTGCCGCCGCGACCGTCGCCGAGAGCATGTGCGGCCAGACGGCCTGCGCGTACTCGATTCCGTAGCCTCCGAGGACGAAGAGGCCCGCCGCGATCCACGGCGTTTCCCGTCTCGCCGAGACGGCCTCGGCCGCGGCGAAAACGGCCAGCGCGCATCCCAGGAACGCCACGATGTTCAGCAGGAAGAGGCCCTTCCAGCCGAGGACCGAGAACGGTGTCGCGACGAACGCATAGAGCGGGGGCACGGACGACGACACGGGCGAGACGGGCTGCCGGTAGCGCGAGATCGGGTCGAAGGACGCCAGCTCGAGGCTGGGCGTGACGCCCTCCGTCCCCGGCACCATGAGGCCTCCGGCCCGCAAGGCGCGCACCGTTGCCGTGTAGTTGTTCTCGTCGATGGTGAAAACCCCGGGAACGATCGTCGCGAAGAGAACGACGCCCAGGAAACCGAGGCCGAGGAGGAGGACCCTGCGGGAGATCGGCCGTGGGGCCTCGGTGCTTTCCATGCCGCTGGCGCGCGCGAGTATAGGGCCGGGCGCTTGACCCTTCAGCGGCCGCGGCTTAGGGTCCCGACCGGAGGTAGCCCACGTCGTGAGCGGCCGGTCACCGTGGGGAAAGTGCGCCTCCGGCGTCGTGAGGCTCCTTCTTGCACTGCTCTGCGTATCCGCGGCGCGTCCCGTGCTCGCTCTGGATCCCTCCCGACCGCTGTCCTTGTACCACCTCGACGTCTATCGCGACGGCCTTCCCCAGTACACGGCTCGCACGATCCTCCAGACGAGCGACGGCTCCCTGTGGCTCGGCACGTTCGAGGGGCTCGTGCGGTTCGACGGCACGCGCTTCGAGGTCTTCAACGAGACGAACGTCTCCGGCGTGCCCCGCGTGCGCACCTGGCGCGTGAGCGCGCTCGCGGAGCAGCCCCGGGGTACGCTCTGGATCGGCACCAGCGGCGACGGGCTGCTGCGCTACCGGAGCGGCACGTTCACCTCGTTCGGAACGGCCGAGGGCCTCTCCGATCCCAATGTGACCGGCCTCTTCGCGGGCGGGGACGGCACGCTGTGGATCGGAACCGCCAAGGGGCTCGTGCGCCACCGGGACGGCCGCTTCGAGGCCATCCCGTCCGCCACGCCGGCCGAGGAGGTTCAACGTTCCCGGGCGGCGAGCCTCAGCATCGCGTCCTTCGATCCGACGCTCGCCAGCATCCGCGGCCTCGCCGAGGACCGCGCCGGCAACGTCTTCGCGGGCACCGGAGCGGGAATCTTCCGGGTCGAAGGTGCGCAGCCCGGAACGGGCGGAGCCACACGAGAAGGTGCGAAGCCCGGAACGGGCGGAGCCACACGAGCATCTGCGCGGCTCGTGCCGCGCCCGCTGCCGGAGGGCACCGGGGTGCCGCAGGCCCCGGCCATCGAGTCTCTGTTCTTCGCCAAGGACGGCGCGCTCCTCGTCGCCACGACGAGCCACGGGCTCCTCCGCGTGTACGAAGACCGCATGGAGGTCTACGGAACGGCGCAGGGTCTGCCCGTGCCGACCGTCGTCGCTACGCTCGAGGACAGCCGGGGAACCGTGTGGATGGCGACGCTCCCGGGCGGCCTCGCGCGGCTCTCGCACGGTCGCGTCGAGACGCTCGACCGCTCGCTGGGCCTCGTCAGCAACTCGTTGCGCTCGATTGCCGAGGACCGGGAGGGAAGCCTCTGGATCGGAACGGACCGCGGGCTCGCGCGCCTCAAGGACCTCAAGTTCTCGACGTTCGGGCTGCGGCAGGGCCTTCCGGAAGACAACGTGCGTGTGATGGCCGAGACGCCCGAGGGGGACCTGTGGGTCGGCACCGAGGGCGGAGGCGTGGTGCGTTTCGATCCGCGCACGGCGGCGATCCCGTACGACATCGAGGGACTCCGTTCGGCGTTCGTGCGCTCGCTCGCCGTCGAGACGGGGGGCGCTCTGTGGGTCGGCGCCAACGGCGGCCTCTTCCGCTTCGAGGCCGGGCGGCTCGAGGAGTACGGACCCGCGCAGGGACTGCGCGGCGGCAAGGTGGACTCCGTTGCCGTCAGGAAGAGCGGCGAGGTTCTCGTGTCGACCACGGAGGCCGGGCTCCAGTCTCTGCGGAACGGCCGCTTCGAGCCGTTTCTCGTCGAGGGCCACGGGCAGCCGAAGGCCGTCCGTGCCGTGCTCGAGGACACGGCGGGCACCCTGTGGCTCGGCACGGCCGACCGCGGGCTGCTGGAAACCCGGGACGGCGCGCTCGTGAGGGTGTGGAACCGCGCGAGCGGGCTCGCGGGCGACAACGTCTTCGCGCTGAAGGAAGACGGCGGCTCCGTGCTCGTGGGAACCCACGACGGCCTCAGCCGAATCCGCGGCGACAGGTCCTCGAGCGCGACCTCGGCTCACGGGCTGCCGGTGAGCGCCGTCTTCCAGATCCTCGACGACGGGCGGGGAGCCTTCTGGCTCACGTCCAACGCCGGTCTCGTGCGCGTCGCGCGCGCTTCCCTCGAAGCCGTCCTCGACGGCCGCGCGACCCGCCTCGAGGCCGAGCTCTTCGGCAAGGCCGACGGCATGGGCACCGACCAGTGCAACGGCAACACGCAGCCCGCGGGCGCGAGGCTCCGCGACGGGCGCCTCGCGATTCCCACGGCGGGCGGGCTCACGCTCGTCGACCCCGCGGACCTCCACCGCAACACCGTTCCGCCCCCCGTCCTCCTCGGCAGCGTCGTCGTGGACGGCCAGCGCCTGGCACCCGGCACGCGCACGCTGCCCTGGACGAGCGAGCGCTTCGAGTTCCACTACGACGGGCTGAGCCTCCTGCAGCCCGAGCGCGTGACCTTTCGATATCGCGTGGACGGCCTCGATCGCGACTGGGTGGACGCCGGCTCGCGCCGCGTCGCGCTCTACAACTCCCTCCCGCCGGGACGGCGCACGTTCCGTGTCGAGGCGCGCAACAACGACGGGGTCTGGAGCACGGCCGAGGCCTCCGTGAGCTTCGTGCTGCCGGCGCCGCCGTGGCAGAGGTGGTGGGCCTACGCGGGTTATGCCGGCCTCGCCGGCCTGCTCCTCTTCGGCATCGTCCGCCTCCGCGAGCGCGTCCTCGAGAGCCGCAACGCGCTCCTCGAGCGCAAGGT
Source organism: Acidobacteriota bacterium (assembly GCA_016789625.1). Taxonomy (GTDB): domain Bacteria; phylum Acidobacteriota; class Thermoanaerobaculia; order UBA5066; family UBA5066; genus JAEUQS01. The sequence continues at coordinate 4,508 of JAEUQS010000302.1, forward strand.
GCAGGAGCGCACCGCGGAGCTCAACGCCACGCTCTCGCAGCTCGGGATCTCGGAGGCCCGCGCCGTGGAGGCGAGCCGCGCGAAGACGGTCTTCCTCGCGAACATGAGCCACGAGCTGCGCACGCCGCTGAACGCCGTGCTGGGCTTCGCGCAGCTCCTCGAGCGGGACCCGGCTCTGTCGGCGCGGAACCGCGAGGAGCTCGGCATCATCCACAGGTCCGGCGAGCACCTCCTCGGCCTCATCAACGACGTCCTCTCCCTCTCGAAGATCGAGACGGGCCACCTCGAGCGCCTCGACCGGCCCTTCCGGCTCCCCGCGATGCTCCAGGCCGTCCAGGACATCGTGCGCGTGAGGGCCGAGGCCAAGGATCTCGACCTCGCCTTCCGCCTGGATCCCTCGCTCCCTCAGGCCGTGCTGTCCGACGAGGGCAAGCTCCGCCAGGTGCTCATCAACCTGCTCGGCAACGCCGTGAAGTTCACCCGGAAGGGCGGCGTGACGCTCGAGGCCTCGTGGAAGGACGGCCGGGGTACGTTCGCCATCACCGACACGGGGCCCGGCATCTCGGAGGAGGAGGTCGGCCGCCTGTTCCGCCCGTTCAGCCAGACGGAGACGGGCCGGCGCGCGCAGGAAGGCACCGGCCTGGGCCTCGTGATCAGCCGGCAGATCGTGCAGCTCCTGGGCGGCGACATCCGCGTGAAGAGCCGCGTCGGCGAAGGCACCACGTTCTCGTTCGACGTGGACCTCCCCGTCACGGCCGAAGCTCTCGAGCCCGTGAAGCGGAGACCGCGCGTCACGGGCCTCGCGCCCGGGCAGGGCCCCGTGCGGATCCTGGCCGTGGACGACGTGGCCGCGAACCGTCTGCTCCTCTCGCGCGTCCTCTCGCTCGCGGGCTTCGAGGTGCGCGAGGCCGTGAACGGGGCCCAGGCGCTCGAGGAGATCGATCGCTACCGGCCGCACCTCGTGTTCATGGACATGCGCATGCCGGTGATGGACGGCCGCGAGGCCACGCGGCGGATCCGGGAGCGGGAGAAGGCCGGGGCCCAGCACACGTTCATCGTGTCCCTCACGGCGAGCGCGCTCGAGCACGAGCGGAACGATCTCCTGGAGGGCGGCACCGACGACGTCCTCACGAAGCCGTTCGTCATCGAGGACCTCTTCGAGGTCATCGAGCGGCGGCTGGGCGTGCGCTTTCGCACGGAGGAGGAGACCCCTCAGGCCGAGGCGGGCGCGCCGCCGGCAGTCGATCTCGCCGCGGGCCTCGTGCGGGCCGGTGGCGACGAGGTCTTCTACCGCCGGCTGCTCTCCCGCTTCGTCGGGGAGCTGGGCGAGCTCGTTCCGAAGCTCCAGCAGCTACAGAGAGGGGCTTCCCGGGAAGAGCTTCACCGCGCGCTCCACACGGCTCGCGGAAACGCGGCGACGCTGGGGCTCAACCTCGTGGCCCGCGAGGTGGCCGCCCTCGAGGCCCGGCCCGAAGCGGAGCTGAATCTCGCCGCGCTCGCCGCGGCGATCGAGAACGCGAGAGTGGGAACGGCCGATTTCCTGAGCCGGGACGGCGGGTCCGAACGCACCGGACCGGACGCCTTCGACCCTTCGGAGGCTCTCGGGATCCTCGAGCGGCTCTCCCGTCACCTCGCGACCAACGACCTGGCCTCGGCCAACGACGTCCTCGAGCTCACCGAGGTTCTGCCCGCGAGCTTCTCGACGGCCCTCCGCGAGCTGGACGCGCACCTCGATCAGCTCGACTTCGCCGCCGCGCAGACGGCGCTCCGAGCCGTCGAGGCGCGCCTCCACTCCTCAGATCACAGGTGACCCATCTTGCCGTTCCGGTAGTCCTCCATGGCCTGCCGGATCTCGCCGTGCGTGTTCATGACGAACGGTCCGTAGCCCACGACGGGCTCGTCGATGGGCGCCCCGGAGAGGAGCAGCACCGTCGCGTCGGAGCCGGCTTCGATCGACACCTCGCTCCCGTTGCGATCGAGCACGGCGAGCCCGCCCTCGTCCACGGAGTCCGCGCCGTTCACGAGGCCGCCGCCGCGGAGGAAGAGGAGCGCCGTCGCGTGCCCCTCGGGAACGCGGAAGCGGGCCGTCTTCTTCGCCTCGATGCGGAGATCCCACAGATCGATCGGCGTGAACGTGCGGGCCGCGCCCTTCGCCGTTTCGGCGTTCCCCGTGCCCGTGAACTCGCCGGCGATCACCCTCACCGTGCCCGCGCCGTTCGGGAGGGCCAGCTCGGGAATCCTCGATTTCAGGATGTCCTGGTAGCCGGCGGGGGCCTTCTTGAACCTCGCGGGCAGGTTCACCCAGAGCTGCACCATCTCCATGGTGCCGCCCTTCTGGGTGAACTCGCGGCTGTGCATCTCCTCGTGCACGATGCCGGCGGCCGCCGTCATCCACTGCACGTCGCCGGGCCCGATGAGCCCGGAGTTGCCGGTGGAGTCCTTGTGCTCGACCTCGCCCTGATAGACCACCGTGACCGTCTCGAAGCCGCGGTGCGGGTGCTCACCCACCCCGCGCGGCCGGAGCGCCGGCCGGAACTCCGCGGGGGCCGCGTAGTCGAGCAGCAGGAACGGGCTCAGCTTCGGAGCGGAGTCGTACGAGAACATCGACGCGACCGGAAAGCCGTCGCCCACCCAGTGGCGGGGCGGGGCCTTCTCGACGCTGACGACGCGCTTGGAAGCCGTGTGCCTGGCGGTGTTGCTGATGGTCATGGAGGGTCTCCTCGGAAGCGGTCTGAAGGGCCATCTGGCCACCGCCCCCTCGGCCCGCGGAGGATCTCCCGGGCCGTGGATGCACTATACATTAGATAGTTCGTTCTCCGCAACAAGCTGCTTGTCGGAACGCTCCCGCCTCGCTACGATGGCGACGGCGTGAAGAAGGACCCCTCTCCCCCGGACCTCGTGCTCTGCGGCCGGTTCCACAAGGCGATCGAGCTCATCGGGCGGCGGTGGACCGGGGCGATCGTGTTCCTGCTGCTGCGCTCGCGCTGCCGGTTCGCGGCGCTGCGGGCCGCGATTCCCGAGATCACCGACCGCATGCTCAGCGAACGGCTGCAGGAGCTCGAGCGGGAAGGCATCGTGGACCGCACGGTGGTGCCCGAGACCCCGGTGCGCGTGGAGTACTCGCTCACGAAGAAGGGCAGGGCTCTCGCCACGGCCGTCGAGGCCATGGCGAGCTGGGCGGACCGCTGGGTGGAGCCGGAAGAGCCCAAGACCGCGCGGAAGGCCGCACGGCGGTCCCGAGTCGCTTAGCCTCTGACGCGTGCCGGACCTCGTGATCTTCGTGGGCCTGCAGGCCTCGGGAAAGAC
>JAEUQS010000326.1 GCA_016789625.1 Acidobacteriota bacterium
TCGCCCGTTGCGGCCCAGGCATCCTCGCTCGTAGCTCCGAGCGTTCCGTCCTACGCACCTGCCCCGCCCTACGCACCTGCCCCTGTGGCTCCGCCCGCTCCGTCCCGCCCGCAAGCGGACCCCCTGGAGATGACCTATGACGGGTCGCGGAGTCGGAGCGTGGAGCCTCCCACGGTCCTGCCCGTCCCGGCCGATGCACCTCCGGCCGTCGACTCCCCGGCGTTTGCGACTGCCAGTTCGGACGAGCCGTCCTCTGGTTTCTCGTCGACGCCGTTCGGCGTGGCGCCTGGCGAGGAGCAGGATCTATCGACTCCTCGCACGCTCGAGGAGGAGATCCCCCCGGCTCCGGAGTGGCTCGAGGCACAAAGGGAGGCTGAGCTCTCGGCGACGAGCGTCGAGGATGCGGACCCGGTCGTCATTCCGAGCCCCGTTGCGGAAGGGGCTCCAGAGTCCGACCCGTTCGTCACCGCGTCACGGGCCGCGATCTCCTTGCCAGAACTGCCAGACCTCTCTTCGCCTCCCTTCGTCGCCGAGCCCGTTCCGTCCGAGGACGACCCCTTTGCCGAGGCCGCGATCTCGGTTCCCGCCAGCGACGAGGAGGTTGTCCCTCTCGCCGCCGCGGAGGAGGGCGCGTTCATCGACGCCGAGGTCGCCGTCGCGGAGGATGGCGGTACCGATCAGGAGAGCGTGTTCGGCGACGACGCTCCGCTGCGGGATTCGGGAGCTTCGGAGATCGTTTCGCCGACGCTCGCGGCTCTTTACGAGAAGCAGGGATACCACCACGACGCCGGATCGGTCCTGCAGTCTCTCGCGGACCAGGCCGCCAGCCCGGATCTGGCCCGCCAGCTGAGCGAGCGAGCGCGCACCGAGGCGTCCCGCTCGCTGGAGGGGCTCCCGCGACTGCGCTCCCTGGCCGCGAAGCTGCCTGTGTCCCCTCGCCTCCAGCTCGAGGATCTCCATTCGAGCTTGAAGGGCCTCTCGGCGATCTCCGGCGTCACTTCCGGCGCTTTGACGGATTCGGAGGGGCTGCCCGTGGTGGCGTTTTCGAACGACGGGGACGAAGTCGCCAGCGAGGCCGTTTCGGCGGAGCTCACGGCGTTCTGGAAGGCCCTCAATCGCTCTGCGGAAGAGCTCGGTGGCGGCGCCGCGCGGTTTTTCACCATGACGGCGGGGGACACGGTCGCGGCCGTCTGCAGGATCTCCGAAGCCTATGTTCTCATCCTCCGCGCGGAGGCCTCCGTTCCGCTCGGGCAGCTGCGCTACGAGGCGCTGCGCACCGCCTCGCGCCTTTCTCCTCTCCTCGGCTGAGGAGATCACGCTCCCGCGGCCTTCTGCGGCCTCGCGGGCGCAGAACGACGAGAAGTGAGTTTCATGAATTTCAAGGAGATCAAAGAGCTGGTCGACCTGGTCGCCCGAAAGGGCGTCGGGTCGCTGGAGATCGAGCGCGCGGGGTTCCGCATCCGCATCGAGGGGGCCGCTTACGGGCCGTACGACGCACGCGCCCGCCGGGGAGCGGATCCCGTCGCCGCGGAGCGTGTCGAGGTTCTGCCGGCGGGGCTCGTCACCCTGGCCCCGGCCGCGGCGCCTGCGGCTGCGGCGGCGACCGTCATTCCCTCGGCGTCTTCAGCCGCAACGGCAGGCGAGACGGGTCACACCGTGACCTCTCCCATCGTGGGGACCTTCTACCGGGCCTCGAACCCCGATTCCGATCCGTTCGTGAAGGTCGGTGACGAGGTCACGAAGGGCCAGACGCTCTGCATCGTCGAGGCGATGAAGCTCATGAACGAGATCGAAGCCGACGTCTCGGGTACCGTGCTCGCGGTCTACCCGCAGAACGGTCAGCCCGTTGAGTTCGGCGAGAAGCTGTTCCTTCTCCAGCCGCGCTGAGCCGTGAGCAGCTGAACCGATGTTCAAGAAGGTTCTGATCGCCAACCGGGGCGAGATCGCGCTCCGGATCATTGCGGCCTGCCGTGAGCTGGGGGTTGCGACGGTCGCCGTTCATTCGACCGCCGATCGCGATTCCCTCCACGTGGGCGCCGCCGACGAGTCGGTGTGCATCGGCCCTCCGCCGCCTTCGGGCTCGTATCTGAACATCACCTCCATCGTGGCGGCCGCCGAGATCACGGGCGCCGACGCCGTTCACCCGGGCTACGGCTTCCTCGCCGAGAACGCGCATTTCGCCGAGATCCTGAGAGACGTGGGGCTCACCTGGATCGGACCGTCGCCGGACGCGATCCGGCGCATGGGCGACAAGTCCGTCGCGAAGACGACCGCGAAGGCCGCGGGCGTGCCCACCGTGCCCGGCAGCCCCGGCCCGCTCGAATCCATCGAGGATGCCCTCAACCTCTGCAGCCGGATCGGCTATCCCGTGCTCCTCAAAGCCGTCGCCGGCGGAGGCGGCCGAGGGATGCGCGTGGCCCGCAACGACAAGGAGCTCGCGGTCGGATTCGACCTCGCGACCTCCGAGGCGGAGAAGGCGTTCGGCAATGGCTCGGTGTATCTCGAGAAGTACCTCGCCGAGCCGCGCCACGTCGAGATCCAGATCTTCGGGGACCGCTTCGGCAAGATCGTGCATCTCGGAGAGCGCGAGTGCTCGCTCCAGAGACGTCACCAGAAGATCTGGGAGGAATCGCCTTCCCCCGCCATGACGCCCGACCTGCGGCGCCGGATGGGGGAGGCCGCGATCGCCGCGGGGCGTGCCGTGGACTACGTGGGCGCCGGGACGGTCGAGTTCCTGCTCGATCAGGACGGTTCGTTCTACTTCATGGAGATGAACACCCGGATCCAGGTGGAGCACACGATCACCGAGGAAGTGATCGACTACGACCTGATCCGC
>JAEUQS010000353.1 GCA_016789625.1 Acidobacteriota bacterium
TCTGGCGCGCCAGAAGACCGCCGACGCCGACGCGTTCCTCTCCTACCGCGTGCTCTCCAAGGAGCACGGGCTGGCCGACCCGCTCACGCTCCTCGATACGAACGCCGTCGTCTCGCCGCAGCTCAAGGCCTTCCTCGTGGACACCGAAGGGCCGGCGCGCTTCGCGAGCCTCCGCTCGACCGACGAGGTGATCTACCGGTCCACGCTCGCGAGCCGCTGGATCCGCAAGCAGGATTCCCTCTCGGCCGAGAAGACCGTCTTCTATCTCGACGAGCTCTGGGCGCGCGGCCACGGGGATTACCCCGCCCGCGCCGCGGCGAAGACCTCGCCGCTCTGGCCCGTCGCCCGTCCGTGGCTCGCGCGCCTCGATTCGAAGCTCCGCGCCCGCGGCCTCGCGGCCGTCCGCGCGCTGCCCGACCCGACGCTCCTGGAAGCGTTCGTCACGGAGTCGAGGACGAAGGGCGACGACTCGGACCTCCTGCTCCTCTCGGCCGACCTCGCCGCCTCGCGCGACGACGCCGCCCTCGCGAGGCTCTCTCAGGCTCTCGAGCAGGGCACGTCGTCCATCAACTGGCAGGAGCCCCAGGCTCAGACCTCCAGCGAGTCCGAGGGTGGCGAAGACGGCGAAGGCGAAGGCGAGAGCCGCCCGCCGGCCGCGGCACCCGCCGCTGCCGAGCCCTCGCGGCTCGTGCCCTGGCTGCGCACGTTCCGCGCGACCAAGCGCGCGAGCGTGATCTCCCGCGCCGAGGAGCTGCTCCGCGCGCGGGTCGCCAAGGACCTCGACGCCCCGTATCCCAACGTCGCCACGTGGGCTCTCGCGATCGACCTCTCGACGACGCCCGAAGCCGTGGCGCAGACCGTTGCCGGCCTGGAGCTGGCCTGGGCCCGCGGCGACAGCCTGTCCGAGGAAGATCGCCGCACGCTCGTGAAGCTCCTCGTGCCGAAGAGCCCCGAGGCCGTGGCGCGCTGGATTCCCCGTCTCGCGCCCGCGGACTCCTTCGCGGCCGCGAAACAGCGCGCCGAGGTGTTCGTCGCGAAGAAGGACTTCGACGCCGCGCGCAAGGAGTGGACGGACGCGCGGAAACGCCTGCCCCTCTCGCGCGATGAAGAACGCGACGCGTTCGACGCGTGGAGAAAAACCTCGGGCACTCCCACGGCCAGCGCGTCCCCCGCGCCGTGGATGCGCGCCCTCGCGTTCTGGCAGAAGAAGGGTCCGGCGCTTTCGCAGTGGGGCGGCGAGCTCGCGGCCCATCTCCAGAAGCAGCCCTACGACCGCCTCGCCGCGCGCGTCGTGCTGCGCAGCCTCGCGCCCGCGCCGGAGACCGCAGTCGCGCCCGCGCTCCTCGCGCTCCAGGCCTCCGACGAGGTCGGCGCGTTCCGCATCGCGCGGGTCGAGCTGGCCCGTTCGCCGCGCGCCGCGAAGAACGCGCTGAACGGCGGGACACCTCGTGCCCGGGCTCTCGCCCAGAGAAGCTATCCCCGCGCCGAGATCGACGCCCTCCTGGCCGACACCGCGCGCATCGGCGCGGGCTCCGGCGACTCCGCGCTCGTCAACTCGTCGCTCGCGCAGCTCGAGGAGCGCAAGGCTCTGGTGCCGGGTCCCCTCCGTGAGGAGCTGCAAGCCCTGCGCGCCCGCTTCGCGGCCCCGGCTGCCGGCATTGCGCCTCCGGGCCTCAGGCCCCGGGACCTCACCTGGGCTCTCTATTCCCGCGTCCTTTCCGTGGAGAAGGTGCCGTGAAGACAACCCTCGCCCTCAGCCTCTTCCTCATCGCCTTCCCGGCGGCTCACGCGCAAACCGAGCCGCCGCTGCCGCTGCCCGACGCGCCCGTTCAGCTCGTGATCCCCGATCCCGCCGCGGCCGACCGCGCGCTGACGGGCGGATTCCGAAAAGCTCTGACCGGCACGCTCGAGGAAACCGATCCCGTGGGCGCCGCGCTGCATCGCACGCGCGTCGGCGGCAAGCTCGCTTCGCAATGGGAGCTCTTCACCGCCGACCTCTCTCTCTCGTGGAAAGACCTCATCGCCACGCGCCCCACGTCGATCGGCTTCGCGATCCTCGCGGCCGGCGATCTCGAGGCCGTGCTCGCGCTGCGCACGCCGCTCGCGGCGCTGCCCATTCCCCTCCCTCCCGGCAAGGCGTTCGACCACCGCGGCGTCGCCTGCCATCTCGTGTCGCGCGGCGCGGGCGACGAGCGCACGCAGGACCGCCGCATCGGTCTCGCGTGGACGAAGACCGGCGGCACGCTCCTCCTCGCGACGAGCGAGCGGGCGCTGAAGCTCGCGGTGGACAAGGCGCTCGCGAACGCGGGAGTGCAGCCGTTCCTGCCCGGCCTCGCGTCGCTGCGGCTCGACCTCGACGCTCTGCGGAAGGACCTCTACTTCCGGCGCGAGTTCCTGTTCGCAGAAGGCAGCACGGGTCCCGAGACGGGTGTCCTCCTCGCCGCGCTCCGCGACGAGGCCCCGGGGCTCGTCGAGGTGCGTGAAGGAACGGCCGCTGCTCCCACGGCACCCGCCCCCCGCTGGGTCACCGCGGGTCGCGGCCTCGCCGCCGCGGGCTGGGAAACCGACGGCGCGCGGCTCTTCACCGCGCTCCGCCGCGGCCTTCTCGAAACCGTGCCGTCCCCCGAGAGCCGCCCCGTGCAGCCGCTCAAGCCGCTGCCCGAGCCCAACGCCACGTCCCCCGACCGCTACCTCGTGGATCTCACGAAGCCCGTCGCGCTCTCGGAGCTGGGCGGCACCGGTCCCGAGACGGGCGT
>JAEUQS010000447.1 GCA_016789625.1 Acidobacteriota bacterium
GGGGCGACCGAGGAGAGCGCCGCCTTCGAGGCCAGGCCCGCCGCGCCGGCGGCGCCTGCGATGGTGAAGAGGGTTCTGCGGTTGAGGTTCATTTTCGTCTCCTCACAGGGCGTTCTGGCGCGGCCGGGACTCGGCGGCGAAGAGCGAGAGGGCAAGGAGAGCGAAGAGAGCGAGGAGGGCGAGGGGAAGGGTGGCGATCATGATGGGACCTCCTTCTGGGAGCCCGCCGCGTGCGGCGGCAGCTCCTCGTCGATGGGGAGAGCGAGCCCGGCCTTCGCGACCACGTCGAGGTACATCGGGCAGTCTTCGTAACTCGAGGCCGCGCACGGGCCGCCCGACACCAGGTGGTCGCGCGGGACCATCTTCTTCGCCGGGCAGGCGTCGCAATAGAGCATCACGACCTGCTTCAGAAACGGGCAGGTCGCGTGAGCGGGTGCTTGTGGGGTGGTGTGGGTCGCGTTCATGGCACTTCTTTGAAGCGCAAGAGGCGAGCCACCCGCCGCGGCACGACGAAACGGGCTCTAAAGCCTTTGTTTGAAGGGGTTTAGCGCGCTGTTTGCCGCGGGGCCGCGAAGCCGCCCCGCGTTCGGGAACTCAACGGTGCGTTGCGTTTCTCAACACGCCTGGTGGGGGCCAGGATCACTCAACGACCGCTGGTCTCCTCGAACTCCCCGCCTTCGGCGCGCGACAGCCCGTACTTCCGGATCTTGGCGTACAGCGTCACGCGGTCGATGTCGAGAATGCGGGCCGACTGCGTCACGTTGCCGGCCGTCTGCTTCAGGATCGCGGCGATGTGCTGCCGCTCGACCTCGGCCAGGGACACCGGGTGTCCGGGCACCGCGTCCTCGGGGCGGAGGGTCAGCCCCAGGTCCCGGGCCGTCAGCATCGGTCCGGTGGAGACGACGATCGCGCGCTCGAGAACGTTGCGCAGCTCGCGGACGTTTCCGGGCCAGCTGTGCGCCATGAGGACGGCCATCGCCTCGGCCGCGACCCCTTCGACCTCGCGCTTCAGCTCGGACCCCAGCTGCTCGAGCAGCGTGTCGACGAGGAGGGGGATGTCCTCGCGCCTCTCGCGCAGCGGGACGAGCCGGGTCGCGATGACGTTGAGTCGGTAGAAGAGGTCCTGCCGGAAGCGCCCCTCCTCGACCTCTTTCGGGAGATCGCGGTTCGTCGCCGCGATGATCCGGACGTCGATCGGGAAGGACTCCGTGCCGCCGACCCGCGTGACCCTTCGCTCCTCGAGCACGCGCAGGAGATCCTGCTGGAGCTTCGGGCTGATGTCGCCGATCTCGTCGAGAAAGAGCGTGCCGCCGCGAGCGGACTCGAACTTCCCCTCGCGGCGCGCGTTGGCGCCCGTGAAGGCGCCCTTCTCGTAGCCGAAGAGCTCGGACTCGAGGAGCGTCTCGCTCAGGGCGGCGCAGGAGACGGCCACGAACGGCTTGGTGTGCCGCGGGCTCTCCGCATGGACCGCGCGCGCGAGGAGCTCCTTGCCGGTGCCGCTCTCGCCGAGGATGAGGATGGTCGACGGGCTCCGTGCCGCGATGCGCGCGAGCTCGAGCGTCGCCAGCATCGCCGGAGACTTCGTCACGAGGTCGTGGAACTGGTACTCCCTCTTCAGCGCCTTCCGGAGGATCACGTTCTCGCGCACGAGAGCCTGCTGCGCGACGATCTTCTCGACGATGAGGCTGACCTCCTCGGGATCGAACGGCTTGACGATGTAGTCGAACGCGCCGAGCTTCATCGCCTTCACGGCCGTGTCCACCGTGGCGTAGGCCGTCATGATGAGGATCGCCGTTTCCGGGTGCTTCTCCTTCACCCGCCGGAGCACCTCGAGCCCGTCGATTCCGGGCATCTTGAGATCCACGAGGAGGATCGACCAGGGCTTCTCCTCGAGCGCCTGGAGCGCCGCGAGGCCGTCGGCCGCCGTGCCGATCGTGTGGCCGTCCTTCTCGAGCCAGCCCGAGAGGGACTCGCGCACGATCTCCTCGTCGTCCACGACCAGGATCCGGGTGCTCTTCTTACTCATGGGGCTCTCCGATCTCGCTCGACACTTCGAGGTACAGCGCGCGGCAGGCGGGGCAGAGCGCGGGTTTCTTGGCGTCCACGTCGCGGAGGCTGGCGGAGCGGGCCATGGCGCAGCGCTCGGTGCGGCAGTGGAGGAGGCCGAACGTGTGCCCCAGCTCGTGCACGGCCTCCTTCTGAAGCCGAGCGGCGACGCGCCCCTTCTCGCCCGGAAGGCCGGTGGGCCCGCCGAGGCGCGCCGTGGAGACGACCGCGACCCGGCCGTTCAGCTGGGCCTCGCCGAAGACGAACGTGAGGATGGGAATGAAGAGATCCGCGTCGGTGAGGCCCAGGACCCGGCCCTGCGACGTTCTTTCCTTCAGCCACAGCAGGATGCGGCTCGAGGAGTGCTGCCCGCGGCGGGCGTCCCAGGCCTCCTCCGGCCGCTCCGCGGGGAACTCGACCCGGCACGGCACCGAGAACTCCGACGCGAGGCGCGCCCGCACCCCGTCGAGAAGCTCCGGATCGCCCGGGCCCGCACCGATCCACCAGACGGCGGCCTCGTTCACGCCGCACGGGACGGTACCGCCTCCGGGCCCGTCAGCGGGAGCCGCATCGTCAGGCTCGTGCCCTCGCCCACGCGGCTCCGCACCTTCATCGAGCCGCCGTGCTTCTCGAGGATGCCGTAGACGACCGAAAGCCCGAGGCCGGTGCCCATCTGCTTCGTCGTGAAGAAGGGGTCGAAGATGCGGCCCAGGTTCTCTTCGGCGATGCCGTCTCCCGTATCTGTGAACTCGATCTCGGCGCAGCCCTCGGCGGGAAGGACGCGCGAGGTGACCGTGATGGTGCCGCCCCTGGGCATCGCCTCGGTGGAGTTGAGGAGGACGTTGACGAAGGCCTGGCGGAGCTGGCCGAAGTCGCCGTCCACGACGGCCGATCCCGAGAGCTCGCGCTTCAGCTCGATGCCGTCGAGCTGCATCTTGTGCTGGGTGAGGGAGAGCGCCTCGGCGAGCACGGCATTCAGGTCCACGGGCTTGCTGTCCAGGGGACGGGCCCGCGCGAACTCGAGCAGGCTCCTCACGATGGTCGTGCAGCGCTCGGTCTCGCGGCGGATGAGCCCGAGGTTGCGGATGCACGCCGCGCGCGCGGCCTCGTCGGGCGGACCCGACTCGAGCGTCCGGATCATGAGCCGCGCGAACGTGAGGATGCCGGCCAGCGGGTTGTTGATCTCGTGCGCGATCGAGGCCGAGAGCTTCCCCAGGGACGCGAGCCTCTCGCTCTGGAGGAGCACCTCCTGCGCGCTCCGGAGCGCGGCCGTCCGCTCGTCGACCTGCCGCTCGAGGCCCTCGGCCAGCTCCTGCAGCTCGCTCCGGGCCTTCGCCAGGGAGACCCGCATGTCGTTGAACGACTGCGAGAGGTGCCCCAGCTCGTCGGTCGCGTAGACGGGAAGGACGGCGGTGAGGTCGCCCTGGCCGATCCGCCGCGTGGCCTGGACCATGCTCCGCACCGGCCGGAAGACGAGCCGCTGCACGGCCAGCTGCACGAGCGCCGCGAGCGCCACCAGCGCCAGGGCCGAGATGAGCAGCGTCCGGCGCGTCTCGCGGGCGATCCAGCCGTCGATCTCGCGGAGCGAGATGCCGATGTCCACGACGCCGAGAACGCTCGTCGTGGCGGGGTGCACGTGGCAGGACGCGTTCGAGCAGGCCGGCTCGTTGTAGATGGGGGTGACCATCGCGAGGACGCGGTGGCCGTTCGTTCGGTAGATGCGCGTCCGCGAGTCCATCGCGAGGCGGGTGAGGGGCTGTCCGGCCGCGTGGCAGGCGTAGCAGGACTCGGCCTTCTTGTCGACGAACGTGCCCGTTTCGCGCGGGTTCTTCGAGATGACGATCTGGCCTTCCTTGTTCAGGATGCGGAACGTCTCGACGCCCTTCTGCCCGCCCACGCTCTCCATGAGCCGCGTGGCCACGTTCTCGTGGCCGTCGAGCATCATGCTGTGCGTGCTGCTCCGGATCGTCTCGGAGAAGACCTCGGCCCCGCTGCCCACGACGCCGATGAGGTTCTCGGTCTGCGCCCGGATCGACAGGTAGGCCAGGAGCGCGATGGGCAGGAACGTCACGCCGATCGCGGCGACGGTCAGCTTGAATCCCAGTCGGCGGTGCAGGGGAACCCGGATGAGCGCGCTCCTCCACCGTCAATATCTGCGGGGGGGAGGGCCCCGTCCATCCGTCACCTGAACTAGTGGACGGAGTGACGCTCCGCCCGTTCCGGGCTGCGCACCGGCCTCACGAGGGCTCGAGGGCCACGATCCGCATCCCGACGACGCCGCTCGGGAAGGGCGTGACGCTGTTGGCCATCTCCTTCGCGATCTCCTTGGTCTTCTTGGCCCGGTAGAACCCGCGGTTCTGGTCGAAGAACTCCTTGTTCAGGTGCTTGTACCGGTAGCCCATGGTGTGCTCGGCCGTCCAGAAGATCGAGACGCCCGTGCTGGACGCCTTGGTGAGCGAGACCACCTGGCTGATGCTGCTCACCGCGCGGTCCCCGCCCACGGGAACGAGGCCCACGAGCGCGCACTGCGCCGTGGGATCGCTGTCCAGCCGGCGCAGCTTGGCCATCTGGATGTTCAGCACGCTCGCGTCCACCAGATCGCTCTCGCGCTCGACGCTGCGGCCCAGCAGCACGCGCTTGGCCCAGTTGAGCGACGACGCCGTGCAGATGCCCTGCTGGTCCTTCTGCGTGAAGTTGTTCGACAGCGCGAAGACGAGCTTTGCGGCCATGGCAGCTCTCCCTGCCCAAATTCTATCCAGGCCTCCTGCCCCGAGAAAAACTACAGCTCGACCTGGATCCCCAGCTCCACGACGCGGTTCGGCGGGATGCCGAAGAACTGCGAGGCCGTCGTCGCGTTCTTGGACATCCAGGCGAAGAGGCGCTCCCGCCAGAGCGCCATCCCGGGTCTCGAGGTCGCGAGGAGCGTCTCGCGGCCCAGGAAGTACGTCACCTGCATCGGATCGAACTTGAGCCCTTCGATCTGGAGCGAGGCCAGCGCGTTCGGGATGTTCGGGATCTCCATGAACCCGTACGACATCGTGATGCGCCAGAAGCCGCTCCCGAGCGGCTTGATCTCGTAGCGGTCCGCGAGCTCGACCGAAGGGATCTCCTCGGTCGTCACGGTGAGGAGCACGACCTTCTCGTGGATCACCTTGTTGTGCTTCAGGTTGTGGAGGAGGGCCGGCGGGATGCCCTCGGGCGAGCGGTCCAGGAACACGGCCACGCCGGGAACCCGCAGCGGCTTCCTCACGGCGAGGCTCTGCATGAAGACGTCGTCCGGCAGGGTCTCGCCCGTGAGCCGGTTCGCGAGGATGGACCGTCCGGTCTTCCACGTCGTCATGAGCCCGAAGAGGCCGAGCGCCATGAGGAGGGGTACCCAGCCGCCCTGGTGGATCTTCACGGCGTTCGCGCCGAAGAACGCGAGGTCCACGAACAGGAAGAACGCGGTCAGCGAGCCGGCCTTGAAGAGGCTCCAGCCCCACACCTCGCGCGAGACGAAGTAGAGGAGCAGCGTCGTGATGACCATGGTCGTCGTCACGGCGATGCCGTAGGCCGCGGCGATGTTGCTCGAAGTCTTGAACCCGAGCGTCAGGGCGATACAGCTCGCCATCAGGAAGTAGTTCACGGCCGGGATGTAGATCTGCCCGATGTGGCTTTCGGAGGTGTGCTCGATGCCGAGCCGCGGACAGTAATTGAGCTGGATGGCCTGCCGCGTCAGCGAGAAGGCTCCGGAGATGAGCGCCTGCGACGCGATCACCGCGGCCAGCGTCGCGAGGACCACGAGCGGGTAGAGAGCCCAGTCCGGCGCTGCGCGAAAGAACGGGTTCTCCGCCGTCCCCGGGTGGGTGAGGAGGAGGGCGCCCTGCCCCTGGTAGTTCAGGATGAGCGGTCCGAGCACGATGCCGAACCAGGCATGCCGGATGGGCTTGATCCCGAAGTGGCCCATGTCGGCATACAGGGCCTCGCCTCCCGTGATCACGAGGAACACCGAGCCCAGGATCAGGAAGCCCGGCAGGCCGTGATCGGCGAAGAAGCGGATGGCCCACACCGGGCTCAGCGACTGGAGGATCGCGGGGTGATCGAGGATGCGGTAGACGCCGATCACGGCGATCGAGCCGAACCAGGTGAGCATGATCGGCCCGAACATCCGGCCCACCTTCTCGGTACCGCGGCTCTGCACGAGGAAGAGGCCGATCAGGATGCCGATCGTGATGGGCACGACGTAGGGCGTGAAGAACGGCGTCGCGACCTGGAGGCCCTCCACGGCGCTGAGCACCGAGATCACGGGCGTGATCATTCCGTCGCCGTACAGGAGCGCGCAGCCGAAGAGGCCGAGGAGGATCAGCTCCTTGCGCTCACGGGTGCCCCGGCGCGCGCGGGGCTTGACGAGCGACATGAGGGCCATGATTCCGCCCTCGCCCCGGTTGTCGGCCCGCATGACGATGCTGATGTACTTGTACGAGACGACGAGCGTCATCGACCAGAAGATGAGGGAGAGAACCCCGAAGACGTTGGCTTCGTTCACGGGGATCGCATGGTGGCCGTGGAAGCACTCGCGCAGCGCGTAGAGGGGGCTCGTTCCGATGTCTCCGTACACGACCCCGAGGGCACCGAGGGTGAGAAGGCGGAGCGCCTTGCCGGTGGGCTCCGCCTTGGGCTCTGGCGGGTGGGTCACTTCCAACCCACGGGCTCTTTCGCGAGCTCCTTGTCGAGCCACGCCGAGAGCGGCGCGAAGTAGTCGAGGATGGCGGTCGCGTCCATCTGCCGCTGGCCGGTGAGCGCCTCGAGCGCGTCGGGCCAGGGCTTGCTGGCGCCCATCTCGAGCATCTTCGCGAACTTCGCCCCCGCGGCCTTGCTGCCGTACACGGAGCAGCGGTGGAGCGGCTGCGTGCAGCCGGCTTCCTTGGCGAGGGCGCGATGGAACTGGAACTGCAGGATGTGCGCGAGGAAGTAGCGCATGTACGGCGTGTTGGCCGACACATGGTACTTGGCGCCCGGATCGAAGTCCTTCTCGCTCCGCGCGACCGGAGCCGCGACGCCCTGGTACGAGCGCACGAGGTCCCACCAGGCGGCGTTGTACCGGCTCTCGGGGATCTGGCCCGAGAAGACTCCCCAGCGCCACTTGTCGATCAGGAGCCCGAACGGCAGGAAGGAAACCTTCTGGAGCGCCTGGTTGAGGAGGAGGCCCGTGTCCTTCGAGGCGTCGGGCTCCTTCTCGATGAAGCCCAGCTTCTTCAGGTACGAGGGCGTGATCGAGAGCGCGATGGCGTCGCCGATCGCCTCGTGGAAGCCGTCGTTGGCACCGTCCCGGAAGAACGGCGGCAGCTTGTTGCCCGCCCGCTGGTAGAAGTTGTGCCCGAGCTCGTGATGGATGGTCACGAAGTCCTCGGCGTTCACCTGGATGCACATCTTGATCCGCAGGTCGTCCACCTGATCGAGGTTCCAGGCGCTCGCGTGGCAGACCACCTCGCGGTCTTTGGGCTTCACGAAGAGGGACCGCTCCCAGAACGTCTGCGGGAGCGGCGCGAAGCCCAGCGACGTGAAGAAGCCCTCGCCCACCTTCACCATGGCGCGGGCGTCGAGCTTCTTCTCCTTGAGGATGGCATTCAGGTCGTAGCCGGGATCCACGCCCTTGGGGGCGAGGAGCGGGTAGACGTTCTCCCAGCTCTGGGCCCACATGTTGCCGAGGAGGTGCGCGGGGATGGGTCCGTCCGCGGGCACGGCCGCCTTGCCGTAGGTCTCGCGGAGCTTCATGCGCGTGTAGGCGTGGAGCTTCAGGTAAAGGGGCTTCACCTGCTCCCAGAGGCGGTCGCACTCCTTCGCGAAGTCGTCGGCCGGCATGTCGTACTTGGCCCGCCACATCGCGCCCGTGTCGGTGAAGCCCATCTCGCGGGAGGCCTTGTTCGAGAGCGTCACGAAGCGGGCGTAGTCGGCCCGCATGGGCGGCGACACGGTGCGCCAGCCCTTCCAGGCGTCGAGGAGCTTTTCGGCATCGCGGCTCTCGGCCAGGATGTTCGAGAGGGCCGTGAGGTCGAGCGGCTCGGTGGCGCCTGCTGCGGCTCCGGGCGTACCGCCCTCCGCACCCGCCGGCGTGTACTTGCCCTTGCCGTACGTGGACTGGAGGCGCGTGAGGAGGAGCGAGAGCTCTTCGCTCTCCTTCGGGTCCTCCGGGGCCGGAGCCACGAGCCCGAGACGCAGCTTCTCGAGCTTGCGGGCGTCCTCCGGGGAGAGAGCCACGCCGTCGAACCGCCGGGACGCCTTGGCGTAGCGCGCCCACGCGACGGCGAGCCGCTCGCCCGCCCGGGCCGCCAGCGCATCCGTGTCGTCGGTGATGAACGTGGCGTTCACCCAGTTGGCGCGCTCGGCCTCGATGCCCAGCTCGAGGAGCTCCTGCTCGGCATCGGTGAGAAAGGCATGGGCCTCGGCGGCGGTGAGCTTGACCTCAGCCACTGCGGCCCGCGTGACGAGAGGAGACAGGGCGGCACAGGCCGCGACGGCGAGCGTCCGGATTTTCAGCATGGGTCCTCGTTGCCGAAGGCTCGAAGCTCTTCGGCCGTTGGTTCTGCGCGTGGCGCATGCGGGAGCGGAATCTTACGCGCCTCGGGCGACCTTGCCCGGCAGACGGAAGAAGAGGAGCGCCGAAAGGGTCCCGAGGGCGAAGCAGCACGCCCAGAGCGGACCCGGCCCGAACCGGGCGAAGACGAGCGTCCCGAGCCACGGCCCGAGCCCGAAGGCCGCGTTGAACGTCATGGAGTAGAGGCCCATGTATTCGCCGCGCCGCTCATCGGGCGAGCTGTCGGCCACGAAGGCGGCGAGGGACGGCAGGAGGATCATCTCGCCGAACGTCCACACGACGACCGTCCCCGCGATCGCCCAGAGCGTCGTGGCGAACGCGAGAAGGCCGAACCCGGCGCCGATGAGGAGCGCCCCGAGCGCGAGCGAGGCCCGATGCGACACCGCGTGCATCGCCGCGTTGAGCGGGACCTCCACGACCACGATGATCAGCGTGTTGAGCGTGAAGAGGAGCCCGTAGTACCTCTCCGAAAAGCCCAGATCCCGCACGAGGTAGAGCGGCATCGTGGACTCCCCCTGGAAGAACACGAACGTCACGGGCATCAGGGCGAGGAGAAACACGAGGAAGAGCGGATCCCGGAGCGCGGGCAGCGTCTTCACGGGCTCCGGCGCCTCTGGGTCGCGGGTCGCGGCCGCGAGCCCCGACAGGCCCCCGAGGAAGAGCAGCACACAGCCCGCGAGGAGCGAGGACGTCCCGTTCACGCGGAAGATGCTCGCGAAGGAGTGCTCCACCAGGAAGCCCGCCGTGGCGGGGCCGATGCTCATCCCGAGGTTGATCGCGAGCCGGTTCACGGCGAAGGCGGTCTTCCGCGTCTCGGGCGTCGAGACGGACGAGATGGCCGAGAGCGCCGCGGGCCGGAACGGCTCGTTCACGAGCGCGAAGAGGAACGTGACGAAGAGGAGCGACTCGAGGCTCCGCGCGTAGGGGAAGCCCCAGAGCACGACGGCGGAGAGGAACAGCGAGGCGACGAGGAGCCGCCCGGGACCGAGGCGGTCCGAGAGCCGGCCCGCGAGGGGCGCCACGACGACGGCCGTCGCGCCGTACACGAGGAGCGTGAGGCCGGCACGGTCTGCCGAGAGCCCCAGGTCGCGCGTGACGTAG
>JAEUQS010000451.1 GCA_016789625.1 Acidobacteriota bacterium
CCGGCCGGCACGATGCCGACGCGCGTATCCCGCTCCGCGACGAACGTTCCGCCGTAGCCCACGCGCGCGCCCGCGGGGACGACCTTGACCTGGTCGACCACGGAGACGAACGCCATCGCGTCCTCGAGATCCTCGAAGACCCCGGGAAACGGCGCGTAGAGAGCGAGGCCCGGGCGCGCGCGATGCGGCCCGGGCAGGTCCCCGGGCCATTCGCGCGGGAGGAGCGTGCCCGCGCTGTTCCCCACGTGGAGAACGCCGGGATCGAGGCCCGCAGCGCCGAGCGCCCGCACCGCCGACGCGAACGCGCCGAGCTGCGAGAGAGTCTGGGACGATCCGGGGTCGTCGGCCGAGGCGAAGTTCTGGAACGTCCCCGCGAGCCTCAGACCCGTGGCCTCGCGGAGGATCGCGATGGCCTCACCCAGCTCGCTCACCGGTATGCCGAGACGCGTCATTCCGGTGTCGAGTTTCAGGTGCACGGGCAGCTCGATTCCGCGCCCCCGCGCGAACGCGGCGAGCGCCACGAGGAGAGGCATGGAGTGCGCGTTGGGAACGAGACCGTGCCGCACGAGATCGGGGAGCTGGTCCTCGCCCAGGTAGCCCATGACGAGGATCTCGCCCGTGATGCCCTCGCGGCGCAGCTCTCCGCCCTCTTCGGCCACAGCCACGGCGAAGTGCCGCGCACCGGCCTGCTGGAGGCGCATCGAGACCGGTCCGGCTCCATGGCCGTACGCGTCGGCCTTCACGACCGGCATGACGTCGCAGCCCGCCGGAACGAGCGCGCGGATCGCGTGGTAGTTCCGCGCGATCGCGTCCAGCGACACGACGGCGCGGGTCGGGCGGAGGCCGATCAATACCCCGGCGCCTCGGAGATCTGCGCCAGGTCGGAGAAGCGCGTGAACTCCCCCGACCAGCCCAGCGTGAAGCGGTCGGTCGGGCCGTTCCTCTGCTTGGCGATGATCACGTCGCAGATGTTCTTCTGGTCCGTGTCCTTGTCGTAGTACTCGGGGCGCGAGAGAAAGAGCACGACGTCGGCGTCCTGCTCGATCGAGCCCGATTCGCGGAGGTCCGAGAGCTGCGGCTCCTTCTCGGTGCCGCGCTGCTCCGTGCGGCGCGAGAGCTGAGAGAGCGCGATCACAGGAACGTCCAGCTCCTTGGCGAGGGCCTTGAGGCCTCGCGAATACGAGCCGACCTCCTGGGTGCGGTTCTCGTGCTTGCCGCGCGAGCCCATGATCTGCAGGTAGTCCACGAACACGGCGTCCAGGTGTCCGGTGCGCTGCTTGAGCTGGAGGGCCCGCGCCCGCATCTCGAGCAGCGTGATGGCGGGCGTGTCGTCCACGAAGAGCTTGGCGTCCTTGAGCGTCTGCGTCGTGTAGAAGAGGCTCTTCTTCTCTTCCTTCGAGAGGCGTCCCTCGCGGAGCCGCTGGAGGTTCACGCGCGCCTCGGAGCACTGGATACGGAAGCCGAGCTGCTCCGACGACATCTCCAGCGAGAAGAACCCCACGCAGTATTCGTTGTGGATGGTGAGGTGGGACGCGATGTTGAGCGCGAACGCCGTCTTGCCCATGCCCGGGCGGGCGGCCATGATCAGGAGATCCGAGCGCTGCAGGCCCTGCGTCAGCGCGTTCAAGCGGGTGAAGCCCGTGGGCAGGCCCGTGAGCATCGAGCCCCGCCCGTGGATCTTCTGGATCTCCTCCTCGTTCTTCTCGGCGATGCGCGCGAGCTGGACGAAGCCGCCCTTGATCGACTGCTTGGCGATCTCGACCAGGTCGCGCTGCGCGCCCTCGAGGACCGCCTCGGCATCCGCCGCGTTCACGGCCTCGCGGATCGACTTGCGCGCCTGGAAGATGATGAGCCGCCGGAGCGCGGCCTCGCGCACCAGCTTCGCGTAGCTCTCGACGTTCTCGAGATCGGGAACGAGGTCGACCAGCGAGGCCACGTAGGCCCCGCCGCCGGCCCGGTCGAGCTTGTTGTTGCGCTCCAGCTCGTTGGCGACCGTGACGATGTCGAGCCCGTCCTTGCGGTCGGCCAGAGCGAGGCAGGCCTCGTAGATGAGACGGTGCGGCTCGAGCGAGAAGTCCTCGGGCGTGAGGAACTCCATCACGCGGGAGAGGAGCCCGCCATCGATGAGAAGAGCGCCCAGCAGGCTCTTCTCGACCTCGGGACGCGCGGGGAGGGTCTCGACCTCGGTCGCCAGGGCGGACATCGGGTCCGCGAGGATCTCACAATCCCGGCTATCCTCCGCGCCGCCATGCGATCACTCGTTCTCGGACTCAACGCCTACCACGGAGATTCCGCCGCCGCCCTCCTCGCCGATGGGGCCTTCACCTGCGGGGTGGAGGAGGAGCGCCTCAACCGCGTCAAGCACTGGGCCGGCTTCCCCGCCGCCTCCATCGCCCACGTGCTCGCCGATTCGGGCGCCACCCTCGCCGACGTCGCGCACGTCGGCATCTCGCGCGACCCTTCGGCCCACCTTCTCTCCAAGGTGCTCTTCACGCTGAAGAAGCGGCCGGGCCTCGACGCCATCACCTCGCGGCTCTCGAACCACAAGAAGGTCGCCGGGCTCGAGGAGCGCCTCGCGGCGCTCGCGGGAGGCATCCCGCTCGGCCTCAAGGTCCACAACGTCGAGCACCACCGGGCGCACCTCGCGTCGACGTTCTTCTGCTCGCCGTTCGAGGAGTCCGCGTGCCTCACGGTCGACGGCTTCGGGGATTTCCTCTCCTCGATGAGCGCGGTCGGCCGCGGGAACAAGCTCGAGATCCTCGACGAGGTGGCCTTTCCCCACTCGCTCGGCGTTTTCTACACGGCCATCACGCAGTATCTGGGCTTTCCCAAGTACGGCGACGAGTACAAGGTCATGGGCCTCGCCTCGTACGGCAAGCCCACGTTCCTCTCGAGCATGCGCAAGATCGTGCGGCTCGAGAAGGACGGCCAGTTCAGCGTGGACGTGGACTTCTTCCGCCATGCCTCCGAGGGCGTGACCATGGCCTGGGAAGAGGGCGAGCCCGTCCTCGGCCAGGTTTTCTCCGAGAAGCTGGCCGAAGAGCTGGGCCCGGCGCGTGAGCCCAACGGACCGCTCGGGGAGCGCGAGCACGACATCGCGGCCTCGATGCAGGCCATGTACGAGGAGGCCTTCTTCCATCGCCTGAGGTGGATTCAGAAGAAGACGGGCCTCAGGAAGATCTGCCTCGCGGGCGGCTGCGCGCTCAACTCCGTGGCCAACGGCCGCATCTTCACGAACACCGACTTCCAGGACGTCTACATCCAATCGGCTGCGGGCGATGCCGGAACCTCACTGGGAGCCGGGCTCTACGTCTGGCACCAGATCCTCGGAAACCCCCGCGGCTTCGTGATGGAGCACAGCTACTGGGGCCCGAAGTACGACGACGCGCGCATCGTCTCGGCGGTGAAGCGGAACCTGCCCGGCTGGGATGGCGCCGCGACGCTCCGCGAAGGGGACATCGAGGTCTC
This sequence comes from Acidobacteriota bacterium, assembly GCA_016789625.1. Classification (GTDB taxonomy): domain Bacteria; phylum Acidobacteriota; class Thermoanaerobaculia; order UBA5066; family UBA5066; genus JAEUQS01. Next base: position 3,469 of record JAEUQS010000451.1, read on the forward strand.
GCGCACCGCGTCCGAGGACGCGCTCTGCACCGACACCGCGGCTGCCGTCGCGGGCGGCGAGATCGTGGGCTGGTACCAGGGCCGGTCCGAATGGGGTCCGCGCGCGCTCGGTAACCGCTCGATCGTGGTGGACCCGCGGCGCGCGGAGATGAAGGACGTCCTCAACGCGCGCATCAAGCGCCGCGAGCCGTTCCGCCCCTTCGCGCCTTCGATCCTCGAGGAGCGCGTGGGCGAGTACTTCGAGGAGAGCTACCCCGACCCGTTCATGGTCAAGGTGTATCCGGTGCGCATGGAGAAGCGCGCGGAGATCCCGGCGGTCACGCACGTGGACGGCACGGGCCGCCTCCAGACCGTGTCCCGGACGCAGAACCGGCGTTATCACAAGCTCATCTCGGCGTTCGCGGAGGAGACGGGCGTGCCCGTCGTGCTCAACACGTCGTTCAACGAGAACGAGCCCATCGTGAACACGCCCGAGGAGGCCCTCGACTGCTTCCTCCGCACGAAGATGCACCGCATCGTGCTGGGCGACGTCACGGTGAAACGGATCGAGGAGGCCTAGGCCTCTCCCCGGCGGGGGGCCTGGGGGGATCGAGAAACCCCCAGGATCAAGGTTCCCCGGCGGGGGGCCTGGGGGGATCGAGAAACCCCCCGGATCAAAGAGGCGGTCGTCCGGCCTCGGCGCGACGCACGTGGGCTGCCGCGAGGAGCGGCTTCCACAGCGTCTCGTCGAGCCTCACGGCGCCCACGACCCGCTTTCCCTGCGGGGGACCGTGATAGTCCGAGCCCGCGGACTTCAGGAGGCCGTTCCGCTCCGCGAGGACGCTGAACTGGTTCTCCTGCTGGCCCAGGTGGTCGGCATGGAAGACCTCGATGCCGTCGAGCCCGGCCGAGATGCCCTCGGCCACCACCTTCTCGGGGTCCCTGTACCAGACCGGATGCGCGAGCACGGCCAGGCCGCCGGCCTTGCGGATCGAGCGGATGGCGTCCTCCAGGCTCCACTTGGCCTTCGGTGCGTAGCCTGGCTTCCCCCGTGAGAGGAAGCGATCGAACGCTTCATCGAGCGTCGCGACGTAGCCGGCCTCGATCATCGCGCGGGCGACGTGCGGACGGCCGAACGCCCCGTCGCCCACGACCTTGCGGATCGCGTCGAGGTCGAGCGGGAACCCCGAGGCCGCGAGCCTCTGCACCATGAGCTCGCCGCGCGTGTCGCGCTCCTTGCGAAAGTGCGCGAGCTTCCCGACGAGCTCGGGCTCCTCGGGGTCCACGAAGAGGCCGAGCACGTGGACGTCGTCCCCGTCGCAGTGGGTCGAGAGCTCCGTGCCGGCGACGGTGCCGAGCCCCGTGCCCTTCGCCGCGGCCTCGAACTCCGGCAGGCCGTGCACGGCGTCGTGATCGGAGAGCGCGAGGACCGAGAGGCCGGCCTCGAGCGCCCGGGAAACGAGCTGCGCGGGCTTCTCGACACCGTCGGAGAAAACCGAATGGCAGTGGAGGTCGGCGCCACCGAAGGTCGACATCCGGCGATGGTACCGTGCGCCCTCGAATGGACGGAAAGCGAGCCGCCAGCATGCTCCGCGAGATCGCCGCGCTCCTCGCGATCCGCGGCGAGAACGTGTTCCGCGTGCGGGCGTTCGAGAACGGCGCGGACGCGATCGCGGGCGTGCCCGACCTCGACGACCGCGTACGCAACGGAACGCTCACGTCGATTCCCGGCGTCGGCAAGGCCCTGGCCGAGATCGTCTCCGAGCTCGTCCGGGAGGGCCGCTCGAAGGCCTATGACGAGATCACCGCCGAGACTCCGGCGACGCTCGTCGCGGTGATGAGGATCCCGGGGCTCGGCCCCAAGCGCACGGCCACGCTCTTCAAGGAGCTCGGCATCACGAGCCTCGGCGAGCTCGAGTACGCGGTGCGCGAGAACCGCCTCGTGACGCTGCCGGGCTTCGGCCTGAAGACTCAGGAAAAGATCCTGGCAGGCCTCGCGTTCCTCTCGGGAAACGCAGGCCGCTTCCGCCTCTTCGAGGCCCTCCCCTTCGCCGAGAAGCTCGCGAGCCAGCTCCGCACGCTCCCCAACGTCGCGCGGCTCGAGATCGCCGGCGACCTCCGGCGGCGCCTCGAGATCGTCACCGAGGCCGTCTTCGTCGTGTCCTGCGAGAACCCGGAGAACGTCGTGTCCCCCCCGGTGGCCGAGGGCACGCTCCCGGTGCGCCTCGTGGCCGTGAAGGACGACCGCTTCGGCACGGCCCTGCTCCGCGAGACGGGCACCGACGCGCACCTCGCCGCCCTGGTCGCGCGCGGCCTGGACCTCTCGTCGCCCGCACGGGAGGAGGCCGAGATCTATTCGCGCCTCGCGCTTCCCTTCATCGCGCCCGAGCTGCGCGAGTCGGGCCGCGAGGTCGGGCTCGCTGCCCGGGGAGCGCTCCCCGAGCTCGTGGTCGAGAGCGACGTGCGCGGTCTCTTCCACCTCCACACCACCTGGTCCGACGGCCGCGCGACGCTCGAGGAGCTTCTGCGCGCCATCGAGACCCTCGGCTACGGCTATGCCGGAATCTCCGAGCACTCGCCTTCGGCCGCGTACGCCGGCGGCCTCACGTCCGAGCGCCTCGTCGCGCAGCGCCGCGAGATCGACTCCCTGCGCTCGCGCTTCCCGAACCTCACGATCTTCCACGGGACCGAGAGCGACATCCACCCCGACGGCAGCCTCGACTTCCCCGAGGAGTCCCTGGCCTCTCTGGATTTCGTGATCGCCTCGGTCCACGGCGCGCTGCGCCTCTCGCGCGAGGAGCAGACCGAGCGGCTCGTGCGCGCGGTGAGGAACCCGCGGGTCACGCTCCTCGGCCACGCGACGGCGCGGCTGCTGCTCTCGCGCAAGGGCATCGACGTCGACCTACCGCGCGTTCTGGCCGCGGCCGGCGAGGCGGGGACCGGCGTCGAGCTGAACGCGTCGCCGTTCCGGCTGGACCTCGACTGGCGCTTCGGCGAAGAGGCCCGGGCGGCCGGCGTCTTCACGTCGATCAACCCCGACGCCCATTCGCTCGACGATCTCGGCTTCGTGAAATGGGGCGTCGCCATGGCCCGCAAGGCCGGCTTCTCGAAAGGCGACGTCCTGAACTGCGGCGATGCCGCGGCCGTGAGCACGAAGCTGGCGGCGCTCCGGGCCCGGGCCTGATGCGGCGCGCGGCGATTCTCCTTTCGCTCGTCCTCGTCACGTCGGCCTGCATGCTGAGGTCCCGCGTGAAGGGCGTGTTCGAGGGAGCCGCTGCGGCAGATCAGCGCGCCGTCTGCGTGCTCATGTTCGACGGCCTCTCGAAGGATGCCCTCGACAAGGCCCTGGCCGCGAAGCTCCTCCCCAACCTCGAGGGCGTGATCACGAGCCGCGGGCTCTCGTACGACAACGCGATCGCGTCGGCCCCCACGGAGACCTACCCGAACATCTCGGCGCTCCTCACGGGCCTCCTCCCCGGACATCACGGCATCCCGGCCAACATCTGGCTGGACCGCCGCGGGGGCCGCTTCCGCGAGGCCCACACGAACATCTTCCGGCCGTTCTCCGCTTCCGACTTCCTCGTGCCGGAGGCGCGCACGCTCTTCGAGTACCTGCCCGGCGAAGGGATCGCCATCACGTCGCCCATCGCGCGGGGCGCGTCCGTGCACGCCCGCAACGTCCTCACGATCACGGCCTCGTACATGCGCAACGACTGGGCGTTCCTGGACCGCACGACGCTCGACGACATGGGCGATGCCTACGAGGGCGCCGCGAAGGCCGGCCACGTTCCGCGGATCGTGTGGGGCCACATCCTGGGGCCCGACGAGGTCGCGCACTACGACGGGCCCGACAGCGCCGAGTTCCGGGCCTGCCTGTCGGCCATCGACCGTTCGTTCGGCAGGCTCGTCAAACGGCTCACGAAGCTGGGCCTCACGAACCGCCTGCTCTTCGTCCTCGTGGCCGATCACGGGAACGCGCCCTTCTCGACGACGGTGGACGCGACGGCGCTCGTGCAGGCCACGCTCGACCAGTACCCGGCGATGGCGAACTGCGACGACGAGAGCTGCCGGCCGGTGGCGCTGCCGAAGACGAAGCGCCTGCGCAAGGATCGCGACACGGCGGGTGCCGAGATCGAGGTGGGCGCCTACCGCGGCGTCATGATCTGGCTACCCTCCGACCGGCCGCTCAGCGACGTCCCGCGCGCCTTCCGCACCCGCAAGCGCCCGCCAGCGAAGACGACCCGCAAGCCCCGTCAGCTGCCGCCGCGTCTGGAGTTCGCCGACGCCCTCGCGCGGAGGCCGGAGATCCAGATCGTGGCGGCGCGGGGCGCGCAGGAGGGAACGGTCGTCCTCTACGCGGCCAAGGGCACCAGCGAGATCGTGCGCGAGGACGGCGATCGCGCCTCGACGTACCTCTACCGCGTGATCGAGGGGAAGGACCCGCTGGGCTACGACCCGAGCCTCCGCGACCACCCGCTGCCCGGCGCGGCCTGGCTCCGTGCGACGGCGACCGCGGAGTTCCCGGATCTGGTCGTACAGGTGGTGGAGCTCTTCGACTCGCCCCGCGCGCCCGACGTCTACCTGCTGCCGAGCCCGGGCTTCGGCTTCCGCGACGGCCGCGCGGCCGGGCACGGCTCCCTCTCCCGGCTCGAGATGGTGGTCCCGCTCGTGTTCGCGGGCCCCGGCGTATCGCCCGGACGGCGCTTCGTGTGCCGCACCGTGGACCTCGCGCCCACGCTGCTCCGCTACCTCGGGGTGGAGTTCGACCCCGCGTCGATGGACGGCGACGACCTGGCGATCACGGCCGGTCCCGGAATCCCAACGCTTCCTTGACCTGCGGGGGTCCGGGAGGTAAAACCGCCGGGCTCGAGCGGCCCTTGGGCTGTCCCTGGCAGGTCCCGCGGGTGTAGTTCAGTGGTAGAACGTCAGCTTCCCAAGCTGAATGTCGTGGGTTCGATCCCCATCACCCGCTCCATGTCGACGCCCGCCGGCACCATCCCCTTCAGCCGTGCCCGCTGCCTCTCGACCGTAGGAACGATCGATGCGAGGTTCTCGTCCGCGTACGGATCGCTCCCCGCGATCTCGACACAGAGCCGCATGCCCTCCTCGAGGTTCTCCCGGAACGCCTGGAGCGTCTTGAGCTCCTGAGGCGTTTTCCCGCTCGCCCGCACGAGCTTCTCGAAGTAGTCCACGTAGAGGACGATCTCCGCCGCGAACATGTGGGGGCGCTCCAGGGACACGAGAGACGAGCGCTTGCCGTAGATGTGGCCGACCATCTCCTCGAGCGTGTACAAGCGGTCGAACCAGGCGATGTTCGGCCCCGGACAGATCGACTGCGGATGCCCCGTCTCTTTCGCAATGCCGAGCGC
>JAEUQS010000453.1 GCA_016789625.1 Acidobacteriota bacterium
GGCATGGGTATCGCCGTCTCGGCGCTCGTGGGGCGCTACGTGGGCGCGCGCAAGCCCGGGAGCGCGGAGCGAGCCACGTGGACGGCCGCGGGGCTCTCGTTCGGCTACATGGTCGTCTGCGGGCTCGTGTACGTGCTCTTCCCGCGCGCGCTGCTCGCACCCTATGCGCTGCGGGCCGACCCGGTGGCGTTTGCGCCCATCGAGGAGATCGCCGTGGTGCTGCTCCGCTTCGTGGCGCTCTACTCGATCTTCGACGTCATGAACGTGATCTTTTCTTCGGCCGTGAAGGGCGCGGGCGACACGCGCTTTCCGCTCTACGCCGCGACCCTCGCCGGGCTCTTCGTGCTCGTCCTCCCCACGTGGTTCGTCACGACGCACCTCGGCGGAGGCTGGCTCGCGGCGTTCTGGTGCGCGACGGCCTACGTGGCGGCCGTGGGCATCGCGATGCTCGTGCGCTTCCGCGCGGGCAGGTGGAAGAGCATGAGCGTGATCGATGCGGAGGCCCCCGGATAATCTCGGCATCATGCTGCGCCGCCTTCGAATCCTCGTGGCCGTTCTCGGTGTGCTCGCCGCTTCCGAGGGGAGCGGCCAACCCATCCCGCGGGAAAAGGTCCCCCAGCAGCTCTCGCCCTGGATCCCCTGGGCGCTCGACGGTCACGAGGAGCTGCTCTGCCCGAAGCTGGGCGGCGCGCCGCGCTGCTACTGGCCGGGCCGGCTCGCGCTCACGCTGAACGCCACCGGCGGCACGTTCTCGTCGGATCTCGTGGCCGACCGGGCGCTCCTCGTGCCGCTGCCGGGGCACGCGCTCTCCTGGCCGCAGGACGTGAAGGTCGACGGGCAGGCCGTGCCCGTGACGGAGTCGGGCGAGCGCCCGTTCGTTTTCGTGAGCCCCGGCGCGCACCGCATCGACGGCCGTTTCGTGTGGAAGGCGCTGCCCGATTCGCTCCCGCTCTCCGAAGAGATCGCGCTGGTGGACCTCAGCGTGGACGGCAAGGTCGTTCCCTTCCCGGGACGCGACGGCGCGCTGCTCCTCCTCTCGCGCGGCTCGGAGGTCGCGGCGGAAGAAGATGCCCTGCGCCTCAAGGTGTTCCGCAAGCTGAGCGACGGCATCCCGCTGTTCCTCGAGACGCGCGTCGAGCTGGAGGTCGCGGGCAAGGCCCGCGAGATCACGCTGCCCGGCGTGCTCCCCGAGGGTGCCGTGCCCATCTCGGTGGACGGCGACGCCGCGGCCCGCGTGGACAAGGACGGCGCGCTGCGGATTCAGGTGCGCGCGGGGAAGTTCGCGGTCTCGATCGACGCGCGGCTCTCGGGGAAGCCCGAGTCCGTCGGTTCGCCCAAGGCGCCCGCACCGTGGCCCGACCAGGAGATCTGGGTGTTCGAGGCGAACGAGCTGCTCCGGCAGGTGGAGATCTCGGGCGGAACCGGCATGGATGCCTCGCGCACCGATCTGCCCGAGGAATGGCGGCGCTTCCCGACGTACCTCCTCGCGCCCGGCGAGGCGCTCGCGATCCGGGAGGCGCGGCGCGGCGAGCCCGAGCTGGCTCCCGATCAGATCGCGCTCCGCCGCTCGATGTGGCTCGCGCTCGACGGCTCGTCGCTCGCGGTGCGCGACGCGTTCACCGGCACCGTGGGCAAGACCTCGCGCCTCGATCTCGCAGCACCGGGCGAGCTGGGTCGCGCCAGCGTCGCGGGGCAGGACCAGGTGATCACCGCGAGCCCGGAGACGAAGCGACCGGGCGTCGAGCTCCGCACGATCCAGGTTTCCGTGGGAGCGGACTCCACGGTGCCGCGGGCGTCCGAGCTGCCCGCCGTGGGCTGGGGCGTGGACGTCACGAGCCTCGGCACCACGCTCTACCTGCCGCCGGGCTGGCGGCTTCTCGCCGCGCCCGGCACCGACCGCGCGAACGGCGCCTGGACCTCGCGCTGGACGCTCTTCGCGTTCTTCTTCGTGCTCGTGGTGGCGGTCGCGACGGCTCGGCTCGTGAGCAAGGCCGCGGGCGTCCTGGCGCTCCTCACGCTCGTCCTCTGCTACGGCGAGCGGGGCGCGCCGCAGGCCGTGTGGTTCTTCCTCGTGGCGGCGACGGCGCTCGTCGTGCTCGCGAAAGAGGGCAAGCTCGCGGTCGCGGCGCGCGTGTTCTGGGGCGCGACCGCGCTCGTCCTCGTGATCACCGCGCTGCCGTACTTCGTGCGCGAGGTGCGCATGGGGCTCTATCCGGCGGCGTTCGATGTGTCTGCCGACGCGTCGTTCGCTCCGGGCGAGCTGGCGTCGGAGGGCGTCGCGTACCAGGAGGCCGGCGAGGGTATCTACAGCCCGACGAAGGGCTCCGCGGCGACCCGTTACATGAAGGTGCCGGCGCCGGCGGCCGCGCCAGCCGAACCTCAGCCGACCGGTGCCGGCACGATGGCCTACGACGTTGCCGCTCCGCCGCCACCTCCGGCCGAGAGCCTCAATCGGCTACAGGTCGCCACCAAGTCGGGCGGTGACACGGCGTCCGCCAATCTCTACCGCTACGAGGTGGACTCCAACGCGCTCGTACAGACGGGCAAGGGCATACCGCAGTGGCAGCGTGG
>JAEUQS010000472.1 GCA_016789625.1 Acidobacteriota bacterium
AGAACGTTCTTCAGATGCGACCCCGTGATCTTCTCGTAGAACGACTCCGTGAAGGCCTTGAGATCGACGTTCGCGGCGTCGATCTCAAGGTACAGCTCGGCCCGCGGCTCGGGACAGACGTATCCGGCCGTCACCGAGACCGTCTTGAGCCCCGCCTCGCGGCAGGCACGGGCCACGTCCAGCGCGTACTCGTGGAACACCGTCGGATCGTTGTACGTGAAGGCCACGCTCCGTGAGCCCGTCGCGAGGGCGGCCCGAACGATCGCCTGCGGAGACGCCTCGGCCGCGAGCGTGGCCGTCTCCCGCGACTTGCTGATGTCCCAGTTCTGACAGAACCGGCAGCCCAGGTTACAGCCCGCGGTGCCGAACGACAGCACGGGTGTGCCAGGCAGGAAATGGCTGAGCGGCTTCTTCTCGATGGGGTCCACACAGAACCCGCTCGATCGGCCGTAGGTCGTGAGGACGATCTGTCCGCCCTGGCAGGCCCTCACGAAGCAGAAGCCGCGCTGCCCCTCGTGGAGCTTGCAGAAACGGGGGCAGACGTCGCACTGGACGCGCCCGTCGGAAGTGACGTGCCAGTACTTCGTCAGTGCGGCTCCCGGAAACGGCAGGCTGGACACCTCGGAACCCCGAGCGTCGACATCCATGGGTCGCCTCGGGAGAAAGATAGGCCCAGGCGCGACGGAACGCACGTCAATCTTCGGTGCCGGGCTGTGCCATGGGTGTTCCAGGCATGTTCCAGGAAACGTCCCGAGCCTCCGTCCCCCAGCCGGTTGATCCTCGTAAACAGCTCATTACAAAAGACTTAAGCACCGGCTGCGGGTTGGCCTTCAGGTTGCAAGAGAGGGGGTGCGAGGCAAACATGAAAACCTTCCGAATCCTCCCGATCCTCCTCGGCCTTCTCGCGACGAGCTCCGCCCCCGCCGAGATGCTCCAGGGACGGGTGCTGGCCGGCGGTCAGGGCCCGATGCAGGGCGCCGTGATCTCTCTCCACGAGGAAGGTGTCGTGGGAGCGGTCGAGACCGCGCTCGCCGACGAGCAGGGCTGCTTCGCATTCAACGGCCTCAAGGCCGCCGAGCCGGGCCGCTACATGATCATCGTCGCGGCTCCCGAGTTCCGGCCCCTCGTGTGGCGCGTCGCTTCCGTCGAAGGGCGCGCTCTCCTCGTGAACCTCGTCCCCGCGAGCGCCTCCGATCGCAGCCGTGTGGTTCGAACGGCCGCGGTGGCCTGCGGCGCCGGCAACTGAACTCGAGCCCCTGGCACGAGCCTGGCTTGCCAACTCGGGGTACTGTGACGGAAGGACCTTCCGGGACACAGTGACACACCGCCGAACGAGGAGCCAGGCCTTGACGAACAGAAACCCCATCTCCAGTCTCGTTATCGTCGCCTTCATCGGATCAACCGTCGCCGCGGCCCCGGCTCCCGCGCCCACGAAGAGCCCGGACCGCTTCGAGGTGCAGAACCTGGGGCGCGGCGTGTACGCGGCCATACGCAAGGAGCCGCCCGGTCTCATGTTCGACGCCAACGTCGTCTTCATCGTGAACGACGCCGACGTCGTGGTCGTGGACACGAACATGACGCCGTCCTCGGCGACCCGCGTTCTCGCGGCCCTGCGGAAGATCACGTCGAAGCCCGTCCGCTACGTCGTGAACACGCATTGGCACGACGACCACATCACGGGAAACCAGGTCTATCGAAAGGCCTTCCCCGGCGTGGAGTTCATCGGCCAGGCGACGACCCTCGAGGACGAGCCGACGGTGGGGGCCACGAACCGGAAGGAGCTTCTGAAAGAAGGCCCGGGCTTCGCGGCGTTCATCAAGGAATCGGTTCAGAAGGGGAAGAGCCTCGCGGGCCAGGACCTCACGCCGGAGGAGCGCACGGCCTACCTGAGCGACGTGGAGCAGGCCGAGCGGTACTTCCGTGAAGCTCCGGGCGT
>JAEUQS010000476.1 GCA_016789625.1 Acidobacteriota bacterium
CGTGGAGGAGCCGCAGGATCTCGTCGGAGACGAGGGAGCCGGGAGTCTCGCGCGAGAGCACGAAGGAGCCCGTCAGGAACCGGCGCGCCCTCTCGTGCTCCTCGGCGGTGGGGCCGTTCTCGGCGAACGCGCGCACGAGATCGAGGAGCCCCGAGATCGCCTCGTGGGTGACCTCGGTGCGCGTATCGATGGAGGCTCCGAAATGCCCGGAGAGCCGGCGCGGCGAGAGCGACGAGAACGCGCCGTAGGTGAGACCGCGCTCCTCGCGGAGCACGCTGAAGAGACGCGACGAAGCTCCGCCGCCAAGGGCCTGGTTCGCGACGACCGCCGCCGGGAAGTCCGCGTCGGTGCGCTTGAGCGCCGGTCGCGCGAAGAGGAGGTTCGTCTGCACCGAGCCCGGACGGTTCACGAGATGCACGGAGAAGCCCGTGATCCGGGTGGGGGCCGCGGGCTCGTATCCCCGCGCCTCGGGATGGGCACGCGCGCCGGTGAAGGCGCGCTCGGCGGCCCGGAGGAGGCGTTCGGGACCGGCCGCGCCCGAGAGGACGAGCGTGGCCGCGGAGAGGTCGTAGCGCTGCTCGACGAAGCGCGCGACCGAGTCGCGCGAGAGGCGGGCGAGGCTCGCTTCGGTCGGCGAGATGCGGCCGTAGGGGTGCTCGGGGTACAGCCGGTCGAGCAGCCGCTCGCGGGCCAGGAAATCCGGCTCGGAGCGCTGCTCGACGAGGGTGTCGTGGAAACGCCGCTTCGTCTTCTCGACCTCGTCCTCGGGAAATGAAGGCGTGCCGAGAATCTCGGCGAGGAGCGCGAGACCCTCGTCGAGGTCCTTCTCGAGGATGAAGAGGCGCGCGACGGCGGAATCGGTGCCGGCGCTCACGTCGAGCACGGCCGCCAGGTCGTCGATGGTCTCGGCCAGCTCCCTCGAGGAGAGGCGGCGCGTGCCCGAGAGAAAGCTCTCCGCGGCCAGATCGGCGATCCCCTCTTCGCCCTCCGGGTCGGCTGCCGAGCCCGCTCCGGGGAAGACGATCGAGACCGCGGCGGTGGGCCGCTTGCCGAACCGCGAAGCGCGCAGGGTGAGCCCGTTGGCGAGCCGCTGACCCTCGAAAGGAGGCGGAGCGAACGGGGCGACGTCGGCCAACGGCGGGGGCGTTCTTTTCACGATCGTCACGCGGACTCCGGGCCGTGGGGCGAGGAGGGCTCGACCGTCACCACCGAAAGGCGTTCCTCGGTGAACGCGAACGCCGCGGCTTCGCGAACGCTCTCGCGATCCATGTCGAGGAGGGCCTCGAAGTCGTTCTTCCAGAGCGAGGCGTCACCGTCGTAGACGCCGTACTCCGAGAGGAGAAACGCGATCGCCTGCGTCGTCTGCGTGAGCCTCACGGCCTCGGCCGCGAGGTTGCGCCGCGCCCGTTCCATCTCGCGTTCCGAGGGGCCCTTCTCGGCGAACTCGGAGAGGGCATCCCGGATCTCCCTCTCGAGCCTCTCCAGAGGGACGTCGGGACGGGCCAGCGCGAAGCCGCGAAAGAGCGACGGACCGCGCCGTTCGTCGAGCGAAAGAGAGAGCGAAAGGGCGATCTCCTCGTCCTTCACGAGTCGCCGCCAGAGGCTGCCGCTCTCGCCGCCAGTGAGGATCCGGGGCACGTAGGAGAGCGCCAGCGAGATGGGATGCCGGCGCTCGGGCACCTTGAAGTTCACGTGGATCGCCGGCAGGGCCGCGTGCGGGTCCTTCACGTGCGTGCGCCGCGGTCCGCTGGGGATCTCGTCCTCGACCGTGAACGGCGCCGGAGGCGTGCGCGGCGGAATGTCGTCGAAGTAGGCGCGGGCTCTCGCGAACACGTGCTCGGGCTCGACGTCTCCGGCGATCGCGAGGAGCGCGTTGCCGGGCGCGTAGTACTGGCTGTAGAAGCGGCGCGCGTCCTCGAGCGTGGCGGCGCCGAGGTCGTCCATCGAGCCGATCACGGAGTGCCGATAGGGAAACGCGTCGTACGCGAGGAGGTCCGTGGCCTCGAACGAGGAGGCGTAGGGCTGGTTGTCCACCCGGAGCCGCTTCTCCTCTTTCACCGCCTCGCGCTGGTTGTCGAGCTTCTCCTGCGTGAGGACGAGCGCGCGCATGCGGTCGGCCTCGAGGAAGAGACCCAGGTCGAGCGCTTCGCGGGGGAGCGTTTCGTAGTAGTTCGTGCGGTCCTCGGAGGTCGTGCCGTTCATCTGTCCGCCGGCTTCGGCCACGAGGCGGAAGTGCTCGCCCTTCCCGACGTTCTCCGAGCCTTCGAACATGAGGTGCTCGAAGAGATGCGCGAAGCCCGTCTGGCCCGGGGGCTCGACGCGGCTGCCGACGTCGTAGGTCACGTCCACCGTGACGATCGGGACCCCGGGCTGGGGCGCGACGAGGATGCGGAGCCCGTTCCCGAGCGTCTCCGTGACGAACGGAATGTCGAAGCCGACGGCGTGGTTCACGTGGTTGGCGCGGATGAGGAGACCCTCCGATCCGTATGATACGGGCGACGTGAGACGCGCCCCGGCACCGCTCGCCGCGGCGATCTTCCTCTTCGCCGGGATCACGGCACCTCCCGTGGCCGCGGAAACACCGGCCGCGAAGGCGGCCGTGACGTCGACCTTCTCGGCCGGCATCACCCTCTCCGCTGTGATCCCCACGAACGACCCGCGCGAGCGCGAGGCCCGGCTGGACTTCGGGTACGTCGCGGCGGAGATCGCCTCGCAGCGCTTCGGAGCGCGCCTCGAAGTCCGCGGAACGGAGGGCCGCTACCGGCCTTTCTACGAAGGGGCCGTCTGGCTCGAGGAGGGCTACGGCTATGTGAAGACGGCGGCGGGAGAGGTTCGGGTGGGGAAGCTCCCGACACAGCTCACGTTGGCGGACGAGACGTTCGCCGGAAACGCCTTCTCGGCGCTCGGTCTCACCCGCAACCCGGGTTGGGGTGCCGCACTCTCCGGGCAGCGACGGGTGGGGAAGTACGACGAGCTTTCGTGGGACGCCGCGTTCTTCGGGCGCAACGATCGTGTCTCGTGGGAGGAGGACGGGCTCGACCTGGAGTCCGATCCCGCGGCGAGGCTCTCGTCCTCCGCCGAAGCGCGCGTGCGATACCTCAAGTACAAGGGCCTCTTCACGCTGCGCCCGGCCGTCTTCCTCTCCCGCTCGAGCATCGACCGCGAAGCGGGCCCGAACGTCCGGCGTACCGACGCCGGAGCGGACCTCACCGTCACGGCCGGGCCGCTTTCCGCCGCAGGAGGCGCCATCTTTCGAAACGCCTCGGGGGCTTCTCCCGGCGATCGCCCCGGCTATCGCAGCGCCCGCGGCTGGCTCGCGACCTTCCAGGCGGAATTCCCATCCGTCGTGTTTCGCTACTCGTATACGCGGTGGGCGCTGCGCGACGGGACCTTCGCGTACGGCGTGCACCAGCCCGGGGTCGTCTGGCGGCCGGTCCGTTTCCTGGAGGCCACCGTCGAGTATCTTTTTCAGACGCGTTCGGTGGGGCTGCCCCGCGCGAGAGAGATCCATCTCGGCCTGACCTTTGCGTACCCCTGATCGCGGGCCCGGCGCCGTCATCCCGCAAGCAAATCCCTCGTCCATCTGAAGCTCGGGAGGCCTCTCGTCACGATGCGCAAGCTGATCGTCCTCGTTCTCATCCTCGCGGCTCTGGCCGCGGGCTTCCTCTGGTGGCGCTCGTCGAAGAAGGCCGGGGCCGAGGCCCGCTTCCGCACCGAGAAGGTCGACAAGGGCGACGTCGTCGCCACGGTCTCGGCCTCGGGGACCCTCAATGCGGTCACGACGGTGAACGTCGGCAGCCAGGTCTCGGGGCTCATCGCGCGCCTCCACGCCGACTTCAACTCCGAGGTGAAGAAGGGCCAGCTCCTCGCGGAGATCGATCCCCTGCCGTTCCAGGCCACGGTGGACCAGCGGCGCGCCGACGTCGCGCGGCAGCGCATCGACCTTCGCAACGCCGAGCTCCAGTTCGTGCGGGCGAAGAGCCTCTACGATCAGCAGCTCCTCTCGAAGGCCGAGTACGACATCGCGCAGGCCACGCGGGACGGAGCGGCCGCCAGCGTGAGGCAGCGCGAGGCCGCGCTGC
>JAEUQS010000309.1 GCA_016789625.1 Acidobacteriota bacterium
CGACTGGGCGTCGCGCCTGGCTTCCGGGTCGGGCGATGCCGAGGTCGACGTCCGGCCGGTCACCGAGCCGTGGGACCTCGGCATGATGCCGTCGCCGGACGGCCTCACGAAGGTGCGGTACATGGCGCTCCGCAAGGCGACCGCGGCAACGGAGGCGGGCGCGCCACCCGCGGCCGCGCGGTCCCGCATCCTCGAAGAGGCGAAGCGAGACGGCGTGCTCCTCGTCTCGGAAACCCTGAAGCCCAGCCGGCGCGGCCGGCGCTACAAGAACTCCGGCGAAGGCGTGCGGGTGATCGACGGGCCGTTCACCGAGTCCAAGGAGCTGATCGCCGGCTACGTGATCGTCGAGGTCGCGACTCTCGAGGACGCCGACCGCTGGGCCCGTCGCTACCTCGAGACGGTGGACGCGCAGGAGGTCGACCTCCGGGAGCTGGAAGACGAATCTCCGTGAAGGCCCTGCAATATCCCCGGGCGCCGTTCGTCTTCGGTAGGAGATGGATGACGCGCCGACCTTCGCCGCGATGACCGAGCAGGACCGCCGGCTCGAGGGCATCGCCCGAGACGAGCGCGTACGGCTCCTCGACTTCATCCGCCGGCGCGTGCCCGACCCCTCGGACGCCGAGGACATCGTCCAGGAGGTCTTCTTCGAGCTGGTGGAGGCGAACCGCCTCCTGATGCCGATCGAGCACGTGACGGCCTGGATCTTCCGCGTGGCGCGCAACCGCATCACAGACCTCTTCCGCAAGAAGAAGCCGGATCCCTTCAGCGACGCGACGCTCGACGACGGCGAAGGAGGTCTCCTCGGAATCGAGGACCTCCTGCCCTCGCCCGACGCCGGTCCCGACGCGGTCTACGCCCGCGGCGTGCTCCTCGCGGAGCTGGAGGCCGCCATCCGGGACCTGCCCGCCGAGCAGCGCGCCGTGTTCGTCGCGCACGAGCTCGAGGGCCGGAGCTTCAAGGAGCTCGCGGCCGAAACGGGTACGAACCTCAACACCCTGCTCTCGCGCAAGAGGTACGCGGTACTCAATCTCCGCGCCCGTCTGCAGAGCATTCACGACGCGTTCACGGGAACGTGAGGAGAAGAACATGAGAAAGAAATGGCTCTGGATCGCCCCGCTCGCGATCGCCGGGCTCGCGCTCTTCATCGCGATCGGCGGCCAGGTGGTGATGTACTTGTGGAACGCCATCCTGCCCGATCTCTTCGGCTTCCGCACCATCACGTTCTGGCAGGCCCTCGGGCTCCTGGCCCTCTGCCGCATCCTCTTCGGAGGCTTCGGCGGAGGACACGGACACCGCAAGTGCAGGCACCGCGGCTTTGCCGGGCGCTGCGAGGAGCTGACGCCCGAGGAGCGGGAACGGATCGGCCAGCGCTTTCGGCCCGATCCGGCGGGCGGCGCATGAGATCCCTGGGGAAAAAGCCGCAGGGAGCCCGGCTCGAGCGGATGCGCGCCTCGCCCCGCTGGAGCGGCGAGCGCTTTCACAACGTGCACCCGATTCTCCCGGGCCTCCGCGACCCGCGCGCCGCGATGCCGACGATCCAGGAGTTCCTCTGCGGCGGCGTGCGGCGCGTTCCCCGCGGCCCGCTGCCGTCGACGAGCCCGCTGGAGGCCTGGAACGCGAAGCCGGAGACGGGCCTCCGCGCGACCTGGCTCGGGCACTCGACCGTGCTGCTCGAGCTGGACGGCCTGAGGGTTCTGACCGACCCCGTCTGGGGCCCGCGCGCCTCGCCGTCGCGCATCGCCGGTCCGAAGCGCTTCCAGCCGGTGCCGGTGCCGCTCCGCGCCCTGCCGCGCCTGGACGCCGTGGTCATCTCGCACGACCACTACGACCACCTCGACTACCCCACGATCCTGGAGCTCGCGAAACGCGACGTGCCGTTCGTGACCTCGCTCGGCGTCGGAGCGCATCTCGAGGCCTGGGGCGTGCGACCCGAGCGCATCCATGAGCTCGACTGGTGGGAGTCGTACGCGCTGCCGAAGTCGGCCCTCACCGTGACGGCGGTACCGTCCCAGCATTTCTCGGGACGCAGCCTCAACGACCGGAACGCGACGCTGTGGTCGTCGATGGTGGTGATGTCGGACCGCCATGCCGTGTTCTTCAGCGGAGACACCGGTCTCACGCCGGAGTACTCGAAGATCCGCGAGCGGCTCGGTCCGTTCGACCTCGTGCTCCTCGAGGTCGGCGCGTTTCATCCCGCGTGGGGCGACATCCACCTGGGGCCGGAGAACGCGCTGCGCGCGCTGCAGCTCCTCGGCGGCGGACCGTTCCTGCCGATTCACTGGGGAACGTTCAGTCTGGCGCTCCACGCCTGGGACCAGCCCGCGGAGGAGCTTCTGAGGCTCGGCGGCGCACAGCTCGTGATGCCGCGCCTCGGTGAGGCCGTGGAGCCCTCTCGCGTGGAGAGAGTCGATCCGTGGTGGCGGGGCGTCGACACGGTCCCGTCCCGCGCCGCAAAGGAGGAAGCCGCGCCAGAGGAGCTTCCGGCCGAGATGCCCTGGCCCGTGGACTGAGAGCGCGAAACGCGTGACGCGCGCCACGGCGCGGGCGGCGCAGCGGCCCTAGCTTGCAGTGCCCGAAGGAGGGGCTGCACGTTGATTCCGATGAATCCGAACAAGGCACTGTGGGAAAAGGGTGACTTCACCCGCATCGCGGCGAGCATGAGGGAGAGCGGAGAGGCTCTCGTGAAGGACCTCGGAATCACCCCGGCGCACAAGGTGCTGGATCTGGGCTGCGGCGACGGCACGACCGCGTTGCCGGCCGCGCGGCTCGGTGCGACCGTCATCGGCGTCGACATCGCCCGGAACCTCGTCGAGGCCGGGAACAAGCGGGCGCGGGAGGCGGGGCTCCACGAGAAGGTCGCGTTCCGGGAAGGCGACGCGTCCAACCTCCACGACCTCGAGGATCGCTCGTTCGACCTCGTGGTGAGCATCTTCGGCGCGATGTTCGCGCCGAGGCCGCACGACGTCGCCAAAGAGATGGTGCGGGTGACGCGCCCCGGCGGCGGGATCGTCATGGGGAACTGGATTCCCAACGACCCCACGCTCGTCGCCCAGATCCTCAAGATCAGCTCCGCCTACGCTCCGCCGCCGCCCGAGGGTTTCGTGAGCCCGATGACCTGGGGCCTCGAGAGCAAGGTGATCGAGCGGTTCACCGCGGCCGGTGTGCCCAAGGAGAACATCTCCTTCACCCGCGACAGCTACACGTTCAACTTCCCCAATGCCCCGGCGGCGCTCGTCGACGAGTTCCAGAACTACTACGGGCCCACGATGAACGCGTTCGAGGCCGCGCAGAAGAACGGCCGCGCCGGGGAGCTGCGCAAGGAGCTGGACGACCTCTTCGCCGCGCACAACAGGAGCACGAACCCCGAAGCCACGTCTATCTCCGCGACGTTCCTGCGGGTGACGGTGTCCTGCTAGCGGGAATCCCGCATCCTGCGGATGATCCGCGTAGATTCCGACGGGCTCTCTATGCCGAGCGCACGGACACGGACCATTGCCTCGCGGACGCTGATCTTCGCGGGAACGGCTCCCTCCAGAATCGCGAGAATCTCAGCCTGGATCGACCGCCCGTTTCTTCGAGCCCGCTCGCGCAGGCGCTGCACCAAGTCATCGGGGACGTTCCTGATCGAGAGATCCATCGCGGCATCATCTCCCCGAACGGCTCCTTCGCGGTGGCGCGTTCTGCAACTACATTGGCGCGTTCTGCGAATGACCCGGCGCCTCCTGACGCCTACCTTGGGCGGCGTCGGGAGGAACCAGAATGACCGAAACGAATCAGCCGAAATCCTCGGGTACCGCCGTCCTCGAGGAAACCGCGTTCGACGCCAGAGCCTATGCGGCTTCGGGCGCGACCTCGCCCCTCGCGCCGGCGACGATCCGGCGCCGGAGCCCCGGTCCGCACGACGTGCAGCTCGACGTGCTGTTCTGCGGGATCTGCCACTCGGACCTCCACCAGGTGCGGAACGAGTGGCAGCGCGCCATGCCCACCGTCTACCCATGCGTCCCGGGCCACGAGATCATCGGACGGGTCGTGAAGGCCGGCAGCGCCGTCACGAAGCTCAAGGAAGGCGACCTCGCGGGCGTCGGCTGCATGGTCGACTCCTGCCGGAGCTGCTCTGCCTGCAAGGAGGGCGAGGAGCAGTTCTGTGAACGAATGGCGACGTTCACCTACAACGCTCCGGACGCGCATCTCGGCGGAGTGACCTACGGCGGCTACGCAGAGAGCCTCGTCGTGGACGAGGCCTTCGCCCTCCGCGTGCCCGGCAACCTCGATGCGGCCGGCGCCGCGCCGCTTCTCTGTGCCGGCATCACCACCTACTCCCCCCTCCGCCGCCTCGGCGCGGGCAAGGGAAAGAAGGTCGGCATCGTCGGCCTCGGCGGGCTCGGACACATGGGCGTGAAGCTCGCGAACGCGTTCGGCGCGGACGTGGTGGTGTTCACGACCTCGACCGGCAAGGCCCAGGACGCCGTACGGCTGGGCGCGAAGGACGTGGTGATCTCGACGAACGCCTCCGAGATGCAGAAGCACTTCGGCAGCTTCGACTTCATCCTCGACACCGTTTCCGCTCAGCACGACCTCAACGCGTATCTCAACCTGCTGAAGAGGGACGCGCGACTGACGCTGGTGGGAGCGCCCGAGACTCCCCTGCCCGTCGACGCCTTCAGCCTCCTCTTCGGACGCAGACAGCTCGCGGGCTCGATCATCGGCGGCATCCGCGAAACCCAGGAGATGCTGGATTTCTGCGGCGAGCACGGGATCACGTCCGACGTCGAGGTGATCCCCATCCAGAGAGTCAACGAAGCCTACGAGCGCCTCGTGAAGAGCGACGTGAAATACCGCTTCGTCATCGACCTGGCGTCCCTGAAGGGGGATTGACGGGGCCACAATGCGCCGGGCACCCAGGGAGGCACGAGATGAAACGTCGCGGAGAATTCGAGCTGAGCCGACTCGGCAAGCTTCTGTCGCGGCTTCCGGCATGAAGAGGCCGGCCCCTCCCGTGCGCGCGGCAAAGCCCGGCCGATTCCGGGTCTCCAGCATGCTCGCAAGGCGGCTCGCGGAGCTGGGTGTGCCGGCGGCCTCCGTCCTCCGGCACGCCGGACTGCCGGCGGGCCTGTTCGAGCAGGAGAAGGTGCTCGTCGACACCGAGGAGCTGTTCGCTCTCTACCGGGGCCTCGCGGACGCGAGCGGCGATCCGGCCATCGGGCTGAAGCTCGCCACGGAAGACCGTATCGAGCGCTACGACCCGATCCTCCTCGCCGCCATCTCCGCGCGGACGCTGCGGGACGCCCTGTCGCGTCTCGCCCGCTACAAGCAGCTCACCTGCCCGGAGGCCGTGGACGTCGAGGAGCGGGGTGGTGAGTGCCGCGTCCAGTTCCGGTGGCTCCTCGCCGAGGCCACCGAGCCTCCCGTTCTGATCGACCTCTGCTTCGCGTGGATCGCCAACATCGCCCGCCGGGGAACGGGCGGGCTCGCGAAGCCCCGGCGCATCGAGCTGCGCGGCGCCGTGAGGGAACGCGCCCTGTACGAAGCGCACTTCGGCTGTCCGGTCAAGTTCGGCGTCGCCCGGAACGCCATCGTGTTCCGAACCGAGGATCTCGACCGGCCCTTCGACACGCACAACGCGGAGCTGCTCGCGATCGTCGCGCCTCAGCTCGACCGCGAGCTCGCGCAGGCGGTCGCTTCGAAGGCCATCGGCGATCAGGTCAAGATCGTCTTGAAGAGGCTGCTGGCGGGCCGCCGCCCCGGCATCGGCGACGTCGCGACGGAGATGCGCCTCAGCTCGCGGACGCTGCAGCGCCGGCTGGCCGAAGACGGCGCCACCTTCCAGCAGCTCATCCAGGAGGCCCGCCGCGAGCTGGCCCGCCACTACCTACTCCACTCCTCGCTCGAGCTCAACCAGACGGCGTACCTTCTGGGCTACGAGGACGCGCACTCGTTCTTCCGGGCCTTCCAGGACTGGGAAGGCACCTCGCCCGGCGCCTGGCGCGACCGGCACGTCCGCAACGCCCGTGGAGCGCATTCACCGGCCAGCTGAGCCTTGCCGCCCACTTGGCCTTTTGCGGAGTAAACTCCCGTTTGGTTAGACCAAAATGGAGTGAACTCCCGAATGGTACAGATCGACCGAGCTCTGAGAATCGACCTTCCGCCCCACCAGTCCGCGTTTCTCTGGGGGCCGCGCAAGACCGGAAAGAGCACGTTCCTCAGATCGACGTTCCCCCACAGCCTGACGCTGGACCTGTTGCAGACCGACCTCCTCCTCGAGCTTTCGAAGCGCCCGGCCCTGTTGCGCGAACGCCTCCTTGCGGCGCCTCGAGAGACGTTGAGATTCCCCGTGATCCTGGACGAGGTCCAGAAGGTTCCCCAGCTCCTCGACGAGGTGCACTGGCTCATCGAAAACCGCGGGCTCAGCTTCATCCTGTGCGGCTCGAGCGCGCGCAAGCTCAAGAGGGGCGGGGCGAACCTCCTGGGCGGGCGAGCGTGGCGCTACGAGATGCACCCGCTCGTTTCCGTCGAGATCGAGGATCTCGATCTGCTGAAGGTGCTCAATCGGGGCCTCGTCCCGGCGCACTATCTCGCAAGCGGGTACCAGCGCTCTCTCGAGGCCTACGTCGTGGACTACCTGAAAGAGGAGGTGTTCGACGAGGGCCTCACGCGGAACGTCGCGGCCTTCTCGCGGTTCTTCGAGGCGGTGGGCTACTCGCACGGCGACCTCACGAACTACGCCAACATCGCGCGCGACTGCGGGGTCGACGCGAAGACCGTGAAGGAGTACTTCCAGATCCTCGTCGACACCCTTCTCGGGACGTTCGTCGAGCCGTGGAAGAGGCGACAGGAACGGCAGGTGATCGGCAAGACGCCGAAGTTCTACCTGTTCGACGTGGGGGTGGCGGGTGCGCTGACGCACCGGCGCATACCTGCCGAGAAAGGAGAAGCCTTCGGGCGGGCGCTCGAGCACTTCGTTCTCATGGAGATCCTGGCCCACAGGTCCTACCGGGAGCTGGGCTACGGGGTCCATTTCTGGCGAACCAAGAACGGGCTCGAGGTCGACTTCGTGCTCGGAGACGGCGAGGTCGCCGTGGAGGTGAAGGGCTCGTCGCGCATCGACCCCTCCGACTTCCGTTCCCTCCGCGCCTTCGCCGCGGACAATCGCCCGCGCCACGCGATCCTCGTGTGCAACGAGCCCGTGCCGCGGATCGTCGACGGTATCGAGGTCCTGCCCTGGAGGGAGTTCCTCGGCCGGCTCTGGAGCGGCAAGCTGGTGACCTGACTTATCCTCGATCCAGCACACGCACGAGGAGCCCACAATGCCGACGAGTCCTTCGACGAAGCTTCGCCCCGTCCTGCTGCTCGTCACGGCGCTCGCCCTGCCGTCCTGCCAGACGGTACGCGACGCACCTTCCTCTTCGGGCGTGCCCCCACACCCTGCCACCCGCATCGAAATCGTCAAGGAAACGTTGCACGGCACCGTCGTCGAGGACCCGTATCGCTGGATCGAAGGCGGAGGCGCGGAGTTCGACACCTGGCTCGACGCCCAGGACCGCCGAGCCCGCACCGTGCTCGCGGGCCTCCCGAACCGCAACGCGATTCGCGACGCGATCGTCGCGGCCGGCAAGGGCGTCACCCGCGTGAACGTCGTTCGCGTCACGGGCTCCCTGCCCCGCATCTTTCTCCGCAAGCGCGCTCCCGAAGAGGAGACCTCTCGCGTCTACATGCGCGACGGCTGGAACGGGGCCGACGTCCTCCTCGTGGACCCCGGACTCCGCAACAGCAAAGACGTGCACCACACGGTGGACTACGTGGCGCCGTCGGACGACGGCCGATACCTGGCCTACGGGATTTCCGCCAGCGGCTCGGAGGACAGCGTCATCGAGGTGATGGAGGTCGACACCCGGCGGGTGCTGCCCGAGCGCATCGACCGCGCGCAGTACGCCGGTGTCAACTGGCGCAAGGACGGCCGCTCGTTCTTCTACTGGCGCCGGGCGAAGCCGAAGGAAGGGGCCAGCCGCGCGGACTGGTTCAAGAACAGCGCGACGTACCTGCATACGCTGGGAGACGACCCCGAGAAGGCCGCGCCCGTGTTCGGACCCCAGCTCGCGGGCCTCGGCGTCTGTGAGGAGTGCTTCTCGGGCGTCCAGACCTCTCCCGCGAGCGACTGGCTGCTCGCCTGGGCATCGCCGGGAACCTCCGCCGACGTCGAGTACTTCGTGGCCCCCGCCGCGTCCGCGAGTCCCGGAGCGCGCATTCCCTGGCGGCGCGTCTCCGGCCCGAAGGACCACATCAAGGGGATGGTGGCCCATGGAGACCGCCTCTACGCCCTGAGCTACGACGGCGCGCCGCGCTTCAAGGTCGTCTCCTTCGACGCGAAGGACGGCTCCCTCGCCAGCGCCAAGGACTTCGTGCCCGCCAGCCGAACGGTGCTCGAGGAGTTTGCCCCCGCTCGCGACGGACTGTACCTGCGCCTCCTCGAGCGCGGGATCTCGCGCCTCGCGCGCGTCCCCTATGCCGGCGGGCCGGCCGAGGACGTTCCGCTCCCCTTCGCGGGGGCGCTCTACAACCTCAGCACCGAGGCCGACCGCGACGGCGCGATCTTCACCCTGACCGGCTGGACGACGCCGATGCGCTCCTTCGCGGCCGGTCCCGACAGGACCGTCAGGGACCTCGCGCTCACCGAGAAATGGCCCGTCGACTACACACACATCGTGGCCGAAGAGGTCGAGGTGAAGAGCCAGGACGGCACGCTCGTGCCGATGTCCATCCTGCGGCGGCGCGACACGGCGCTCGACGGGCGCGCTCCCGCGCTGCTCGAGGGCTACGCGGCCTACGGCGCGTCCCAGTCTCCCTACTTCGCGCCCACCAACCTCACCTGGGTCGACCGGGGAGGCGTCTATGCCGAGTGCCATGCTCGCGGCGGTGGCGCCTACGGCGAGGAGTGGCATCTGGCCGGGCACAAGCAGAACAAGGAGCGCGGCATCGAGGACATGGTCGCCTGCGCCACACACCTCGTGAGCGGCAAATACACGGCGGCGACACGACTGTCCGTGACGGGAACGTCGGCCGGAGGAATCCTCGCGGGCGGAACCATCACGCGGCGGCCCGGCCTCTTCGCGGTGGCCCTGCTGCGCGTACCGCTGCTGAACCTCCTGCGCTTCGAGAAGACCGAGGGCGGCCCGGCAAACGTGCCGGAATGGGGCACGGTGACAGACGCGCCGGACTTCCGGGCGATGCTCGCCTCAGACCCCTTCTACCGTATCGTGCCCGGCACGCGGTATCCCGCTGTGCTGGTGACGGCCGGCAAGCACGACGTGCGCGTCCCGGCCTGGCAGCCCGCGAAGTTCGTGGCGCGGCTGCAGAAGGAATCGGCGGGCGGACCGGTCGTCTTCCGGGTCGAGCGGGATGCCGGGCACGGGCTCGGCTCGAAGAGGTCCCAGGTCGAGGAGGAATGGGCGGATCTCTTCGCGTTCGCGCTGTCGCAGAGCGCTGTGGAGTAGCCCAGCAGGATGATGAAAGCGTGGGGACCTCGTCGGGGCTTGTTTCACACGGGTGCCCGAATCCTTCTGGGGGCGCTGGAGCACGCGTAGACTGCCGCGCAGCGTGTGAGAAACGTCTACTTCGAGCTCACCAAGGAGTTCAACGCAAAGGGGCGGATCGCCGTCCTCGCTTCGGGCCAGGCGGTCGTTTACCACCGGATCGCCATCATGAGCAAGGATGGCGACTGGATCATCCGTGAGGACGCCCAGACCTGCCGCCACGTTCTCGACGTCCTCGCTGCGCACGGAGCCCGGTACCGGATGAGCGCTCCCCTCGAGCCGCGCTGGCTCGCGGGAGGATGGTCGAGCCATTTCGAGTTCCTCGACGAGGAGGGGCGCCGCATTCGCTGTGACTTCGTCAGCCGCCCCCCGAGGCTGACGCAACGGGAGACCGAAGCGCTCTTCACCGCCGATGCCGATCCCTTGGATCCTCGATTGGCGGTCATCGGTCTTCTCCCTCTGATCCGTATCAAGCAGACGCAGCGAGCGAAGGACTACGCCGTCATCGGTGAGCTGGCGCGCCGCCTGCCCCCGGAGGCGGAAGCGGAGCTGACGACCGACCCGGATCGGATCCTGGCGCTTGCGGGCCGATTTCCGTCCACCCGTCCCGCCCTCAGGGCGGCCTCGAGCGGCGCGGGACGCCTCGCCGTCGTGACCGAACTGGCGCGGGAGATCGACGGGCTCCAGCTCCGCGACCGCGATCGGATCGAGCGATACGAAGCCGCCGCGGAGGCCTATTTCGCCGCCATTCGACGTGAGCGCGTCCTCGACCGGCCCCTCGCCGAGGCGCACGAGAGCCTGGTCACGCTGGCCGGGCGGCTCTTGCCCGAAGATCCGCGGGACGCATGAAGCTTCTCAGCGACGACGACCTCGATCTGGCCAGCATGACCCCCGAAGAGCTCGATCGAGCCTGGGACCTCTGGTTCGAGCTCGCGCAGGAGACGAACGACCACGACCCGCCCTACACGCACGGCGTCTTCGTGGGCCTCGATCACGAGAAGCTCCGTGATCTCGCAGTTCGCGGTAGCGACCGAGCCGCCTATCGCGCCGGGACCGAGGCGGGCGGCGCAGGCACCAATCCCGAGCCCTGAGACCACGGCCCGCCCGACTTCGCGATGCCGAGCGCGATTCCCATCAGCGCCGCCGCGAGCCCGAACGTGAAGCGCATGCCGGTGACGACGGCTTCGGGCCGCGCCGAGGTGACATCGACGGACGCCGAAGCCAACGCGAACACGGCTCCCATCGCGGAGGCCCCGGTGATCAGCCCGAGGTTGCGCGAGAGGTTCAGCAGGCCCGACGCCACGCCTCTCTGATCAGGTCTGATCCCCGTCATCAGAGCGGTGTTGTTCGCGGCCTGGAAGAGCGCATAGCCCGCGGTGACGATCACGATGGGTCCCAGGTAGCCCGCGAGGCCGAGAGAGGCTGGAAGCAACGAGAGAAGCAAACAGCCGATAGCGATTCCGGAGAGCCCGGCTCGCGCCATCCTGTTCCCGCCGAGACGGTCCACGAGCCGTCCGGCGGGCACACCCCCGAGTGCGGCGACGAGCGGTCCGGCAGACAGGGCGAGTCCGACCGCGGCCGCGGAGAGGCCGAGCCCGCGCGACAGGTGGAACGGACCGACCACCAGCGTCGCCATCATCACGGTCGAGACGAGCGCGCTCGTGGCGAGGCCCGCGCTCAGCACCCGATCGCGGAACATCTCCAGCCGGATCAGCGGCGCGGCGGCTCTCCTTTCGGCGAGCACGAAGAAGCCGGTGAACGCCGTCGCGGCGAGCAGCAGGCCGGCGTTCACGGGACCCAGGTGTCCGCGCCCGATCGTCATCGCGAGCGCGTAGGCGCCGAGCGCCAGGGCGAGAAGCGCCGTGCCGGCCGCGTCGAAAGCGGGACGAGCGTTCGCCGGCTCCCGCTGGTCCGCCGGCAGATGGCGCCGCACGAGGAAGAAGCTCAGGATGCCGAGCGGCACGTTGACGAGGAAGATCGTCCGCCAGCCCACAGTGGCGATGAGGACGCCGCCGAGCGAGGGCCCCAGCGTGGTGCCGATCGCCGACATCGTGCCGAGAAGCCCCATCGCGCTCCCGGTCTGTTCCTTCGGAACCGCCTCCCCCACGAGGGCGACGGTGAGGGCCATCATGACGGCCGCTCCGAGCCCCTGCGCCGCCCGTGCGGCGATCAGCGTCCCGAGTGAGGGCGCCAGGCCGCAGAGGAGCGACGCCGCCGTGAAGAGGCCGATTCCGCCGAGGAGCAGCCGCTTCCGGCCGACGAGGTCGCCGAGACGCCCGGCGCTCACGATGAGCGTGGTGATGGCCAGGAGATACGCGAGCACGATCCACTGGACGGCCTGGAACGACGCTCCGAACGCCTGCGCGAGAGCCGGCAGACCGGCATTGACGATGCTCGTCGCGAGCGAGGGCAGCAGCATGGAGAGGGACAGCGCGGCCAGGGCCCAGGTTCGATTCACGGTGGTTTCCTCCTGGGAACCAAGGTAGTCGCCGGCGTGACCTGGCGGAAGACGCACCATTTGCACTCTATCCGTGCGTTTGACGCCACGTCACCGCCTACAATCGCGCCATGCCCGCCCCGGACCTCAACCTCCTCGTCACGCTCGACGCCGTGCTCGGAGAAGGCAGCGTGGCCGGCGCCGCGAGGCGTCTGAAGCTCAGCCCGTCGGCCATGAGCCGCGCTCTCGCGCGCCTCCGCGAGACGACGGGCGATCCGCTCCTCGTGAGGGCGGGACGCGGCCTCGTTCCCACGCCCCGCGCTCTCGAGCTTCGCGAAAGGGTCCACCAGCTCGTGGAGGACGCCGGGTCGGTCCTGCGCCCGGCCGGGAAGCTGGATCTCGCGCAGGTCTCGCGCACGTTCACGCTGAGAGCCCGCGACGGCTTCGTCGAGAACTTCGGAGCCGAGCTCGTCGCCCGGGCGCGCCGCGAGGCCCCGGGTGTGCGGCTCTGCTTCGTGCCGAAGCACGACCGGGAGAGCACCTCTCTTCGCGAGGGAACCGTCGACCTCGAGACCGGCGTGGTGGCGAACGCCACGGGCCCCGAGATCCGCGCGCAGGCACTCTTTCGGGACCGCTTCATCGGCGTCGTGAGAACGGGCCACCCGCTCGGCAAGGGCAGGGTCTCGGCGGTCCGCTACGCGAAGGGCCGGCACGTCGCGATCGCGCGGCGAGGACCGGGCAAGGGACCGATCGACGAGGCGCTGGAGCCCCTCGGTCTCGCGCGGGACGTCGCCACGATCGTCGACGGCTTCTCGACCGCGCTGGCTCTGGCCCGCGCCTCCGACCTGATCGCCACGGTGCCCGAAACCCAGACCGGAAACCTGCGGGCCGGATTACACAGCTTTCCCCTTCCCTTTGCCGCGCCGGAGATCACGGTCTCCCTGCTCTGGCACCCGCGCCTGGACGCCGATCCCGCACATCGCTGGCTGCGCGGGCTCGTCCGCGAGGTCTGCTCGGCGGCTCTCATCGAGAGAGCGTGAGGCTCGCTTTCCGGCACCCGGCTTTGATGAAACGCGGCGGGCTACGCTCTAGCGAAGGGCCTTGCCCGCCATCTGGAGGATGTCGTCGAGCGGGTTGCCGTCGCCGTCCAGGTCGAGCATCGAGCCGAGTCCGCCCGAGCCCGCGCCCTGGCCCCCACCGCCTCCGAGAAGGCCGCCCAGCAGCCCGCCGAGTCCGCCACCGAGCCCACCATCGGCCTGCGCCTGAGGGACCCCGGCGTTCCCCTTCTTCGCCATGTACCCGGCGATGAGCATCGCGATCATCGGCAGCATCTTCTTCAGCAGGCCGGCGTCGAGCCCGGTCTGCGCCGCCGCCTTCTGCGACACGGCGCGGCTCACGTCCTTGGAGCCGAAGATCTGCCCGAGGACCTCGTTTCCGCGGCCCACGTCGGTGGGCTCGGGCGAGAGGACGCTGTCGAGAAGGCTCCCGCCACCGAGCTGTCCCAGGAGGCCGCCGAGCCCTTCCAGACCCGACGGCGCCTGAGCCTGCTTCTTGAAGCCGCCGAGGATCGCGGGGGCGAGAGCCTCGGCGCCCTGGGCCACCTGCGACTCGCTGACGCCCAGCTCGCGCGCGATGGACTGGAGACCGCCCATCTGGGCGAGCAGGTCCGTGATCTGCATCGGCTGCTCCGGCCTAGTCCAGGAGATCCTGCGGCACGTTGCCGCCGTTCTGCGCGATCTTCGCGAGGACGGTCTTGTGCAGCCACATGTTCATCTTGGCCGACTCCGTCATCAGCTCCGCGGGACAGCCCAGCTCGACGGCCAGCTCCTTGCGGGCCGCGTAGCTGCTGTCGATGTCGAGCAGCGTGAGCAGGTCGACGATCGAGACGCGCCAGTTCAGCTTCTGCTTGCGCGCCGCCGCGAGCTGCTCGAGCTTCGCCACGACGTCGACGACCGCTATGGGCGCGGGGGCCGCCGGAGCTGCCGGGGCCGCTTCGGGCACCGGCACGGGCGCCGGCGCCTCCGCCGCCCTCTTTTCCGCCTCGACCATGTTGGGCGCCCGCTGGATGCCGGCCGGTGCTGCCGAGGGGGCATCGCCGTCACCGATGCCGAGCTTCGAGAGAATCGATCCGAAGAATCCCATTGATAGCCCCTTTCCTGGCGGCTCCCGCACCGTCCCGTCCGGGAACGGACGAGCCGTCTCGTCAGCCGCATGATGTCACGGGACCCGGGTGACCCGCCTATCCGAGGTCGAAGCGGTCGAGGTTCATCA
>JAEUQS010000310.1 GCA_016789625.1 Acidobacteriota bacterium
CGGTGACGACGGCCCGGTCGTCGACGTTGCAGAAGCGCGCGATCTTCCTCTTCATGTCCTCGGGGATCTCGCGGTCCGCGCGGCAGAGCAGGATGTCGGGCTGGATCCCGATGGAGAGGAGCTCCTTCACGGAGTGCTGCGTGGGCTTGGTCTTGAGCTCCTTCGACGCGCCGATCCAGGGCACCAGCGTGAGATGCACGTTGAGGCAGTTGTTCCGGCCCACTTCCTGCCGGAACTGCCGGATGGCTTCGAGGAACGGCAGGGACTCGATGTCGCCCACGGTGCCGCCGATCTCCACGAGCACGACGTCGTTGTCGAGCGCGACCTTGCGGATGCACTCCTTGATCTCGTCGGTGACGTGCGGAATCACCTGCACGGTCGAGCCGAGGTAGTCGCCGCGGCGTTCCTTCTCGATGACCGACTGGTAGATCTTCCCGGTGGTGACGCTGTGGGCCCGCGTCGTGACGGCGTTCGTGAAGCGCTCGTAGTGGCCGAGGTCGAGGTCGGTCTCGGCGCCGTCCTCGGTGACGAAGACCTCGCCGTGCTGGAACGGAGACATCGTGCCGGGGTCCACGTTGAGGTACGGGTCGAATTTCTGGATCGTGATCTTGAAGCCCCGGGCTTCGAGGAGCGCGCCCATCGAGGCCGCCGCGATGCCCTTGCCGAGGCCCGAGACGACGCCGCCCGTGATGAAGATGTACTTGGTGCTCATGGGGTCTCCCTGATGTTTCCTTGGGCTGTGAGAAGGCGTTCGACTTCGAAAACGTCCTCGAGGGTGTCGACTCCGATCGAATCATGAGTCGTCGAGAGAACGGCCATGGGCATTCCCGCCGCAAGCGCCCGGAGCTGCTCGAGGCTCTCGGCCCGCTCGAGAGGATGCGGCGGCAGCTCGGTGAAGCGCCGGAGAGCGTCTTTCCGATAGCCGTAGAGGCCGAGGTGCTTGAGGGTCTCGAGCTCCGGCACGGCGCGCCGGCGATAGGGGAGCGGGGAGCGCGAGAAATAGAGCGCGCGGAGGTCGTCGGCCCTCACCACCTTGACGACGTTGGGGTTCGCGATGTCCTTCTCGCTCGAGATCGGAAGCGCGACGGTCGCGAGCGGGAACTCGGGATGCGCGAGGAGGAATCCGGCGACGAGGTCGACGTTGTCGGGGTGCATCAGGGGCTCGTCGCCCTGGATGTTGAGGACGACCTCGACGTCGAGGTCTTTCACGGCCGCGTGGATCCGGTCGGTGCCCGAGGGGAGAGCGGGGTCGGTGAGAACGGCTTCGCCGCCCTCGCCGCGCACGACCTCGGCGATGCGTTCGTCGTCGGTCGCCACGAGGACGCGATCGACGTTCTTCGCCGCCAGGGCCTGGCGGAGGACGCGCACGACCATCGGGACGCCCTGGATGAGGTGGAGGGGCTTGCCGGGGAAGCGCTCGGCACCGAAACGCGACGGAATCACCGCGACGGCGCGCAAAGGGGAGGGCGGGGAGGACTCCGAGGTGCGCACGTCGGATAATGACCTCAGCCACACGATGTCGTCAAACACCCGCTTCGGGACCCGCCTCTTCCTGGCGCTCCTGGCTGCCCTGATCGTCACCCACGTCTCGTGGCGGCTCTGGCTCCTCGCGAACGACGAGCTGCACGGCGCCTATTGGATCGGTTTCGCGAAGACGGCCCGTGCGGGATGGCCGGCCGGAGCCGCCTTCGTGCGCAAGGTGAACGTCACGGCGGAGACCGCGGATCTCGTGGTCTCGCTCCGGGCGGACCGGGACTACGTGCTGTTCTGGGACGGGGTCGCCCTCGGCGAGGTGAAGGGCGAGCCCGGCGCGCCGTCGCTGGATCTGTGGCGCATTCCGGGACCCGTGAAGGCGGGGGAGCACCAGCTCCTCGTCCACGTGATCCATCCGGAGGGCGTCGCGTCGCTCCGGCTCCAGCTCGAGGGCCGCGGGCTGGAAAAAGGGCGCGTCGTCACCGATGCCGCCTGGCGGGTCGATGACGACGCGACAAGGATCCGGGACGGAGGCGAGGGTCTCGCTCGCTATCCGGCAACGCTTTGGGCGCGGCCGTCGCTATCTTCCTGGGGGTTCTCTTCCTCGAAGAGGTCGTGGAGGGGAAACGCCGGCGCCTCGAACACGGCGGTCAGCTCGCGGATTGCCGCCCGCGCCCTCACGCAGTAGGAGTTCGAGTCGTCGTAGGCCGTGGCCGCGACGACCTTTTCGTACGTGAGGATCGCCTTGGTGGGCTCCCCGAGCGCGTGGTGGTACGTCTCGGCGACGAGCATGCGGGCCGAGAGGTCGTAGGGGTTCAGCCGCAGGACCTTGGAGAGGAAGACGAGACCGTCGGCGTGCCGCTCTTCCCGGAGCGCTGCCTCGGCCCTCTTCTTGTAGAGGGCGATCTCGTCGTCCAGGGAGAACTCGCCCCGCTCACCGAGGGTGGCGGCGACACTCGACCGGAAGGAGCGCAGGAGCTTCTGAAACGGCATGGCGGTTGTCCCCTCGGATTACTGTGGGAACGGTACGCCCGCATTTGGGGGAAGTCCAGAGGCCGCTCGAAAAAAATTAGGGAAAGTGCCATCGAGACCCATGTTCTATTCGGCCTGGATGTCTTCGGGAGCGTATTTGGCCGAACGTCTTCGGGTGTCGACTCGCCCGGGCCATATGAAATCAGGAAGGTTCTCGACCCCTTTTGTGTCGTTTCGACGCCAGGAGCCGGGAGATGACGAGCGGCTACTTCCGGCGGTGGGCGGCGTATTCGGCCGCCAGGACCAGGCCGTCGCGGGCCGGGCACTCCGGGAGCGAGAGCGCGAGGGCCCGGGCCTCTGAGGCGTAGCCCTCCAGCATCTCCCGCGCACGCTCGAGCGCCGTGTGGTGAGCGACGATCTCCAGGATCTGGTCCGGCGAAACGGACGTGAAGGACCGTTCCCTCAGAACGGTGTCCACGAGCTTCCGCTCGGCGCGCGAGAGATCGGGCAGCACGAGGATCAACGGCAGCGTGAGCTTGCCTTCGCGGAGATCCGAGAGCACGGGCTTGCCGAGGTCTTTCTCGGAGGCCGTGTAGTCGAGGAGATCGTCCTGCAGCTGGAACGCCGTGCCGAGCGCGAGGCCGTAGCGCCAGAGCGTGTCGCCCGAGGTCTCGACGCCGGGGAGGAACGTGGGGATCCGGCAGGCCGCCCCGAAGAGGAGCGCCGTTTTGCGGCGGACGATGTCGAGATACCTCTCGAGGGAGATGTCCAGGGAGCCGCGGATCTCCGAGCCGATGATCTCGCCTTCGGTCATCTCGAGCGTGACGTCCGAAAGCACGCGCAGCACGCGGAGATCGCCCTCGTCGAGCGCGATCTCCATGGACTTCATGTAGAGGTAGTCGCCGAAGAGCACCGTGAGCTCGTTGCCCCAGCGGTGGTTCACGCTCTCGCGGCCGCGCCGGATGTCGGCGGCGTCGATGATGTCGTCGTGGACGAGCGTCGCCGTGTGGATCAGCTCGATGACCGCGCCGTAGCGGACGTCCCGATCGCCCGTGTAGCCCAGGATCTGGGCCGACAGCAGGAGGAGGGCGGGCCGGATCCGCTTGCCGCCGCCGTCCACGAGGTATTCGCCGATGAGCCCGATCGTCGGCGTCTTGGAGCGCGTGCGGGTTTCCAGCTCGCGCTCGACGAGCTTCAGCTTGTCCTCCACGCAGGCCAGGGCCTGGAGAAGGCGGCGGCCGTTCTCCCGCTCCTCGGCGGGGAGCGTGGCGACGAGGAGTCTTTCGCGAAGCGACGTTTCGGTCATGCGGTTTTATCGGGGAGACGGGCAGCCCCCGGCCCTGCACCATAAACCTCTACGGCACAAAGCAAAGAGAGGATGCCGGGGAAGGGATTCGAGAAGCGCGCCGGAGGCGTCTCCGGGCCCGGAGGGCTGATCAAATTCAACCCCGGAAGTTCGTGAACTGGAGAGGGACGTCGAAGTCTTTCGACCGAAGGAGCGCGATGACGCTCTGGAGGTCGTCCTTCTTCTTGCCCGTGACCCGCACCTGCTCGCTCTGGATGGCCGCCTGGACCTTCAGCTTGGCGTCCTTGATGGCCTTCACGATCTCCTTGGCCTTCTCGGTGGTGAGGCCGTTCTGGATCTTCACGACCTGGCGGACCGTGCCTTTCGTGGCCGGCTCGATGGGGCCGTAGTCGAGCGCCTTGAGCGGCACGCTGCGCTTCACGAGCTTGTTCTGGAGGATGTCGTTGACGGCCTTGAGGCCGAACTCGTCGTCGGCCGTGAGCGTGAGCTCGAGCTCTTTCTGCTCGACGCCGGCGGCGGTGCCCTTGAGGTCGAAGCGGTTGACGATTTCCTTGTGGGCCTGCTGGACGGCGTTCTGGACCTCGGGCTGGTTGACCTCGGAAACGACGTCGAAGCTGGGATCGGCCATCGGGGCCTCCTTACTCGGTGAGGATCTTGGTGCCTGCGGGCGGGGTGAGGGCGAAGTCGGAGAGGGGACGGGCGGGGCCCGGCTTCTTCTCCGAGAACGTGAACGTGGTGCGGTTGCCGTCGGCGTCGAGGACGACGAGCCTCGAGACCTCCCCCTGGGGCGAGACGCCGAGCGTGATCTTCGCGAGCGAGCCCCTGGTTTTCGGCGTGAGCGTGACCTCGCTGCCCGCGCCCGCCGCGTCGAAGCGCGCGAGGAGGGCCTCCGTGGATTCCAGGAACACGAGGGGAAGACGGGTCTTCTCCTCGGCGGTGAGGTTCTTGACGACCATCTGGCCGTCGGCCGCGACGTACTGCCGGGCCGCCGTGCCGTCGAACGAAAAGACCTTTCCCTCGGCCCCCGCGTAGTCGAAGCGCGCCTTGTTGGGTGCCGCCAGAACGAGCGTGCCCTTCTCGGGCTTCACCTCGGGAAAGCCCGCCGGCGCATAGGTCTGCGTGAAGGCGAGCGTGAACGAGGGGCTGGCCGTGTAGGCCCGGCGAACGCTCGCGAGGAGGCTCTGCGCGTCGTCGCCGGACGCCGGGAGCGCCGGGAACGCCAGAAGGAGCAGAACGGGGAAAAGGGCTCGCTTCATCTCTGGGATCTGCCTTTCCTTCCGCCTAGTGGCGGAAGTGGCGGCGTCCGGTCGTGACCATCGCGATGTCGCGCGCGTCGGCGGTGGCGATCACCTCGGCGTCCTTCACGCTGCCGCCTGGTTGTACGACCGCCGTCACCCCGGCGTCGAGGAGGACCTCGAGGCCGTCGGGAAACGGGAAGAAGGCGTCGGACGCGGCGACCGCGCCCCGCGCGCGCGAGCCGGCCTTCGCGATGGCGTCGCGACAGGCGTCGACGCGGCTCGTGCGGCCGCCTCCGATGCCGTACGTGGCGTCCGCGCCGGTCACGACGATGCCGTTGGAGACGACCCCGCGCACGGCGCGGAACGCGAACCGCAGCGCGTTCAGCTCGGCATCCGACGGCGCTCTGCGGGTGACGACCTTCCAGGCGGCTTCGTCCAAGGGCACGCGGTCGCGGTCCTCGACGAGGAGCCCGCCCTCGATGCCCCGGAGCTCCACCGCGCTGCCGTCCTCGACCAGGTCGCCGAGGGAGAGCACCCGGAGGTTCGGCTTCTTCGCGAGAAGG
>JAEUQS010000512.1 GCA_016789625.1 Acidobacteriota bacterium
CATCGGCTCGCCCGCGATCGCGGCGCGGAGCGTCTCGCCCTCGAGGAGCTCCATGACGACGTAGGGCGTGCCGCTCTCCTCGCCCACGTCGAAAACCGATATCAGGTTCGGATGGTTGAGCGCCGACGCCGCGCGAGCCTCCACGGTGAAACGGCGCAGCCGGTCGGCGCTCGTGGCGAACTCCGGCGGCAGCACCTTGAGGGCGACGTCGCGCTCGAGCCGCGCGTCGCGGGCCCGGTACACCTCGCCCATGCCTCCGGCTCCGAGGGACGACATCACCTCGTAGGGACCGAGCTTCGTTCCCGGGGTCAGAGCCATGGCGCGGGCCGAGTCTACGCATTCGGTACCCTCCCGCCATGGAGCCTCCGATCCTCCTGGGCCTTCGGGTGTACGAGCTCTACCTCCTCGTGCTCGAGCGCACGGGTGCGATGCCCCGCATCCTCTCGGCGGGGCTCCCCGTGCCCGTGGAGCACCGGGCCTCCTGGCTCGCGATCGGCATCTCGGCGGCCGTGCTGCTCGTCTACGCCGCGCTGGCCTCGGGGGACGACCCGCGGGTGCGCTGGTACCGCGCGACGACGTTCGGCACCGGCGTCCTCCTCCCGGTGCTCGGTCTCCGCTTCGTGCAAACCCCCTATCGCGCGCCTCTCGCCGGGCTCGCGCTCGTCCTCCTCGTGCTGGCGAGCGTCGCGCATCGCCTGCTCACCTCCCGCCGCAAGGAGGGGCCTGCCGCAAAGTTCATCGAGCGGGTTCGCTGGCTGCTCGAGGCCGCGGGATTCGCGCTCTTCCTCGTGGCGACGGTGCTCTACCTGCGCGACGGGAGCGTTTCGGTGGCGCTCGCGTTCTGGGCGCTCTATCTGTTGCGCCTCGCGACGGTGGACCTCATCGACCCGCCCCGCTTCACGGAACGCCTCGGCCTCAACACGAGCGCTCTCCGCGACCTGAAGACCGCGGCCGGGAAGACGGGCCGCAAGCCCAAGCCCGCGACGCGGGCCCGCCGCGGCGCGCGGGGCTTTCTCAAGCTCGTTCTCATCGCGGTGTGGCTCGTGATGCCGCTCCTCGCGGCGCTCGCGCCGGAGGAGGTGCGCCGCGGCGAGTGGCCGAAGGAGGCGCTCCTCCTGAATCTCTACCCGCCCCTCGCGCTCGCGCTGACGGCGTCGTGGCTCCTCGGGCGCTCTCTCCTCGACCTCCGCGAGGAGCCCCTCGCCGCGCTCCGCGGAGCGGTCGTTTCGGTGGCGACGCTCGTCTTCCTCGCGCTCGCGTATCTCGCGCCGGGGTTCGCGCACTATCAGGACCGGCTGGCGGGTCTCGTCGTGGCCGAGGCGGTCTGCGGGTTCCTGTTCGGCGCGGTTCGAAGGGGATGATCAGGGGCTTACCGGCAACTCCACGGTGAAAGTCGTGCCGCGCCCCGGGGCGCTCTTGCACGTGATCGTGCCTTCCATGACCTCGACCAGGCGTTTCACGATCGAGAGCCCCAGGCCCGTGGACGGCTCCCCCGCCGTGGGACGCGCCGAGAGCCGCGCGAACGGCTGGAAGAGCCGCTCGCGGTCTTCCTCGGTCAGGCCCGGGCCCTGGTCCTCGACCTCGATGCGCACCCGCGCCGCCACGCGCCTCACGGCGAGCCGCACGGGGCGTCCCGGCTGCGAGTACTTGATGGCGTTCGACACGAGGTTCTCGAGCACCTCGTGCAGCAGCGCGGGATCGGCCCGGCACAGGAGCGGCAGGCTCGTGGCCTCCACGAGGAGCGGCTGGCGCTTGATCTCGGCTCGCGGTCGGAACAGCTCGGCCACGTCTCTCACCACGGCGATGGCGTCCACGTCCTGGAGCTTCGCCGTCACGCTGCCCCTCTCGAGCGCGTTCACCTCGAGCAGGTTCTTCACGAGCGCCGACATCCGCGCGGAGGCCGAGGCGATGCGGGCGAGGAGCGAGTCGCGTTCGTGGGCCGGCAGGTCGGGCTGCTCCCTGAGAATCGTCGCGAAGCCGCTGACCGCCGTGAGCGGGTTCTGGAGGTCGTGCGCGGCGATGCCGAGGAACTCGTTCTTGCCGTCGTTCAGCCGCACGAGCTTCTCGTTCGCCTCGCGGAGCGCCCGCGTGCGCCGCTCGACCTCTTCCTGGAGGGCGTGCTGCCGGGCTCTCAGGCCCTTGGTGCGCGCACGCTGCACGAGCGCGCCGAAGAGCACCGAGAGCCCGACGCCGAGGGCCAGCACGGCCCCCCGGAACGCCCAGGTCTCGAACGGCCGCGGTGTCACCTCGACCTCCACGGACGCGCCCTTCTCGTTCCACACCCCGTCGGCATTCGCGGCCAGAACGCGAAACCGATATCGCCCGGGAGGGAGGCCCGTATAGAACGCCGTGCGCCGGCTGCCGGCATCCACCCAGTCGGGATCCCAGCCCTCGAGGCGGTAGCGGAAGTGCATGCGCGACGGCGCCCGGAAGCCGAACGCCGTGTACGCGATCTCGAGCGTGCGGGGCCCGCTCTCGAGCGAGAGATCGGCGAGAGGGCGCGCCACGCCGTCGACGCGCGCGTCCTCGACGACGACGTTGGGCGGCGCCGCACGGGGCGGATGCTTCGCGGGGTCCAGCACGGCCGCGCCCCGCACCGTCGCGAACCACAGCGTCCCGTTCGCGGCCCGCGCGGCCTGAGGCAGGGAGCCGCCCGTTCCACGCACCGAGAGGAGGCCGTCGGCCAGCCCGTAGATCTCGAGCGGCAGCTTGTCGAGGCGCTTCTCGGCCACGGCATCGAGGTCGGCCCGCGACACGCGGAAGATCCCGGCGTTCGAGGTGAGGTACACGACTCCCGGCTCGCCCTCGAGGATCGCGAAGACGTTGTCGTCGGGCAGGCCCTGCGCCCTCCCGATTCGCGCGAAGCGGCCGTCCTGGAATCTCAGGAGACCGCCGCCGTTCGTGCCCACGAAGAGGTCTCCGTGCTCGTCCTCCCAGAGGGCCATGAGGGAGAGGTCGGCGAGTCCCTCCTCGCGCCCGAACGAGCGGAACGCGCCCTTCTCGAAGAGCGCCAGGCCGCCCCCGTAGGTCGCGATCCAGAGGGCGCCGTCCTTCTTCCGGCGAAGGAGCGTTCCGATGTGGTTCGCCGGGAGGCCGTCCTCCTTGCGGTAGACCTTCACCACCTTCGTGCCGTCGAAGCGGAGGAGACCCGCGCCGTTCGTGCCGATGAGGTACGTGCCG
>JAEUQS010000607.1 GCA_016789625.1 Acidobacteriota bacterium
GCGCCCGCCGCTCCAGCGCCGGCAGCGCCATCGGCCTCGCGGTCCGGACCGCCCCAGGGGCTGGACCGCTTGCTCGCGACGGAGGATCTCGCGGGCGCGCTCAAGGCCGTGGAGGAATGGCGGGCCCGGGAGCCGAAGGAGCCGGTGCTGCACCTCGAGGCACGCCTCCTCGCGGCTCTCGGACAGGGGCCGAAGGCCGCCGAGGCGCTCCGGAAGCTCGTCGCGAAGAGCCCGCTCTACGCGCCGGCCTACGTGACGCTCGGGATCCTCTGCGAGCGGCAGGCCGAGGACGCCGAGGCCGTCGCGCAGCTCCAGCAGGCCCTGTATCTCGACCCGAAGCTCCCGCTCGCCTGGTTCCACCTCGGCAACGTGTACCAGCGTCAGAAGGACGCGCGCCGCGCCGCGCACGCGTATCGCCAGACCCTCAAGCTCGCGCCGCACTTCGCGCCGGAGTGGGACAGCGGGTTCACGAAGGCGCTTCTCGTGAAGGTCTGCGAGCAGAACATCGCGCGGCTCTCGCGTTGACGAGAGAATGCCATCGTGAAGAGGCGTACTTTCCTCCTGCTCCCGCTCGCGGCCGCTCTCGCGGCCTGCGGCAAGAAAAAAGACCCCGTGCAGTCCGTGCTCGACGGCGTCGTCGCCGCCGCGGAGAAGGGCGACGCGTCGGGCCTCATGGCCTTCGTCGCCGAGGACTTCAAGGCCGCCAACGGCGAGAGCCGGGCCGATGCCGAGCTGAACACGAAGCGCTACCTCATGGCCTACGACGGGCTGAAGGTGACGCTGCGTGACGTGAAGGTCGACAAGGGCGGCGGGGGCGGCGCCTTCGTGACGTTTCGCGCCGACATCGCGGGCACGCCGAAGAACATCGGCGGCCTCGCGGCGTATCTGCCGAGCTCGGGCTCCTACCGGTTCGAGCTGCGGCTCGTCGAATCGGACGGGCGCATGAAGATCGCCTGGGCCTCCTGGCAGGGCGTGGAATAGCACCTCCGGCCCTGATACGATTCCTGCAAATGACCGCACTTCTCGAGGATTTCGACGAGGTCGAAGGGATCGAGCTCTTCCAGCGGCTGCCCATCTTCCGCGGTCTCAACTTCGACGAGACGCGGCGGCTGGCGGGGATCGCCCGGACGGAGCGCTTCGAGGAAGGGGCCGTCATCGTCGAGCAGGACGCGCTCGGCATGGCGCTCTACCTCATCAAGAACGGCGAGGTCTCCGTCGTCAAGCTCGACACCGACGGCGGGGGGCCGGCGCAGGTCCTGGGACGCATGACGCCGGGAGAGCTCTTCGGCGAGATGACCCTCGTCGACGACGTCCTCACGAGCGCGCGCGTCGTGGCCGCGACCGACGTCGAGGTCTTCGCGATCCCGCGAAGCGACTTCGACGCCCTCCTCGCGACCGACACCGCCCTCGCTCTCAAGATCTACAGAGCTTTCTGCCGCACGCTCTCCGACAAGCTGCGCCAGCTCCACGCGCGTCTCATGCCTCACGGGACCGAGGCGGGAGGGAACTGATGGATCTCGCCACGTTCAACCGCCTTCTCTCGGCCGCGGCCAAGGGCGGCGCCAGCGACATCCACTTCAAGTCGTTCGTCCCGCCCGCGGTGCGCATCAACGGGACGCTGAACCCGGTGAAGTGCCCGGCGCTCGCGCCGGAGGACATGGACCGCATCGCCGGCCACCTCCTCGCGCAGGTGCGCTTCAAGGGGGACCCGGGCGACATCCGCGACTTCGACTCCTCGTACACCATCGAAGGCGTCGCGCGCTTCCGCGTCTCGCTGTTCCGGCAGATGGGGCACTTCGCGTCCATCATCCGCGTCATCCCGTTCGCGGTGCCCACGTTCGAGCAGCTCGGCGCGCCGGCCATCCTCGAGAAGATCACGCAGGAGCCCCGCGGCCTCGTGCTCGTCACGGGCGTCACGGGGAGCGGCAAGACCTCGACGCTCGCGGCGATGGTCGACTACCTCAACTCGAGGGAGAAGCTCCACATCCTCACCATCGAGGATCCCATCGAGTTCCTCCACCAGGACAAGCTCTCGCGCATCACGCAGCGCGAGCTGGGCATCGACACCCCCAACTTTCCGCGAGCCCTCCGGGCCGGCCTCCGCCAGGACCCCGACGTCATCCTCGTGGGCGAGATGCGCGACATCGAGACGATCGAAACCGCGCTCACCGCGGCCGAGACGGGGCACCTCGTCCTGGGCACGCTCCACACGACGGACGCCGGCAAGAGCATCGGACGCATCCTGGGCGCCTTCCCCAACGAGGCCCAGCACTCGGTGCGCCTGCGGCTCGCGGAAACGCTGCGCGCCATCATCTCGCAGCGGCTCCTGCCGCACGCTTCCGGTAAGGGCCGGGTGCTGGCGGCCGAGATCCTCGTCTCCACGCTCGCCGTGCAGACGATGATCCGCGAGCCGGAGAAGATGGGGGCGCTGCGCGACTACCTCGAGCAGGGCGGCTCGGTGTACGGCACGCAGTCGTTCGACCAGCATCTCCTCGAGCTGCTCCGCGCGCAGAAGATCACCGGCGAGGTCGCCCTCTCGAACGCGTCGAACGCGGCCGACATGCAGCGCATTCTGATGTTGGAAGGGTAGATCGAAGCGGGAGGGTTAACCTCCCGCGGTGAGCCTCCTCCGCGAGCTCCGGACGCTCCACCGGGACGTCTGGGTGCTCTTCGCAGCCACCCTCGTGAACCGCATGGGCACGATGGTGCTGCCCTTTCTCGCGCTCTACGTGACGCGTGACCTGGGGCTCTCGGAAGACCGCGCCGGCCTCACGCTCCTCGTGTACGGCACGACGG
>JAEUQS010000625.1 GCA_016789625.1 Acidobacteriota bacterium
GGCCGGCGCCAGGAAAAGACTCAGCCTCGAACCACCGTGGCCACCGTGTAGGCGACGTAGAGCGTGAGGGCAAACGCCCCTTCGGCCCGCGAGATGGTGCGCTCGCTGCGGATGAGGACGCACGCCAGCACGGTCATGACCGAGAGCGCCAGGAGATCGGGAAGGGCGGTCGCGAACGGCATGACCACGGGACCCGCCAGCGCGGAGACCCCGAGGCAGAGGAAGGCATTGAAGATGTTCGAGCCCACCACGTTGCCCACCGCGAGGCCCGAATGCCCGCGCCGCGCCGCCACGACGCTCGTCACGAGCTCCGGCAGCGAGGTGCCCACGGCGACGATGGTGAGCCCAACGATCCGCTCGCTCATCCCGAGGGAGCGCGCGACCTCCACGGCGCCGTCGACGAAGAGCGAGCCGCCCACGAGAAGGACGACGAGGCCGGCGAGCGCGATGGCCGCGGAGCGCGCGATCCCGTTGGTGGCCGGGGCGCCCGCGGCGTCGGCCGCCTCGGAGGCCACGGCGGCCCCCACACCCGCACGCGCCACGGCCGAGGCCGAGCGCGCGATGCGGATCATGAAGGCCGTGTAGGCGACCGCCGCGAGCACGAGACCCCCGCCCTCGAATCGGCTCACGCGGCCGTCCCCCATCGCGAGGACGACGAACACGGTGCTGGCGAGGAGCACGGGCAGCTCCCGCCGGCCCAGGTCGCGATTCACGTGCGCCGGGCTCACGAGCGCCGCGAGGCCGAGGATGAGCCCGATGTTCACGATGTTCGAGCCCACCACGTTGCCGAGCGCCACCTCGCCGTGGCCGCCGCTGGCCGCGGAGATTCCCACGATGACCTCGGGGGCCGACGTGCCGTACGCGACCACGGTGAGCCCCACGAGGATCTGCGGCACGCGGAGCGCGAGCGCGAGGGCCGAGGCGCCCCCCACGAACCACTCGGCTCCGAGGTAGAGGAGGAGTCCGCCTCCCGCGAGGAGCAGCCCCTCGTTCATGACGCGGTCTCGCTCTCCGCCTCGTCGGCCGACTCCGCGGCGCCGAAGGACGCCGCGCCCGCTCCCGCCGCGGCGCCGGGCGCCACGGGGGAGAGCAGCGTCCGTCCCAGCGCGAGGGCCAGAACCGCCGCCGCCACGCTGGCCCCCAGGACCCCGAGCTTTGCCGCGGCGAGGAGGGCCGGGTCGGTGAACGCCAGCTGCGCCACGAAGAGCGACATGGTGAAGCCCACACCGGCCACCGCCCCGAGAACCACGAGGTGCCGATACCTCATCCCGGCGGGCAGCGTCGCGACGCCGAGGCGCAGGGTGAGCGCGCTCGCGAGGAGCACGCCGACGGGCTTCCCGACCACGAGGCCCAGGATCACGCCGGAGAGCACGCTCCACGAAGCGCCGTTCAGGGAGCCGCCCGCGAGCACGACGCCGGCGTTGGCCAGCGCGAAGACCGGCATGATCCCGAACGCGACCCACGGGTGGAGCCGCTCGATGAGGGCCTCCGCCGGCGAGAGGGCCTCGCGGCGCGCGTCGTCCACGTGGCGGAGCGCCTCGGCGAGCTCGTGCGGTGAGAGCGCGTCCGGAGCGCCCTTCCCCAGGCGGTCGAGCTGGTCCTTCATTCCCGTGAGGAAGCCCTCGGAGCCGAGCCACGCGCGCACGGGCGTCATGAGACCCACGAGGACGCCCGCGATGGTCGGGTGGATGCCGGCCGCGTAAACGCCGGCCCAGGCCACGAGCGCCGGGGCCACGTACGCGAGCTTCGTCCGCACGCCGAGCCTCTGCATGACGAGAATGCCGAGGAACCCGGCGCCGGCCAGGAGGAGGCCGCCGAACGCGACGCCCTCGGAGTAGAAGAGAGCGATCACCACGATCGCGCCGAGGTCGTCGATGACGGCCAGCGCGAGGAGGAGAACGCGCAGCGCCGCAGGGACGCGCTTGCCGAGCAGGGTCAGGATGCCGACGGCGAAGGCGATGTCGGTCGCCATGGGCACGCCCCAGCCGGAGCGCGTCGCGGGCGCGCCGGCGACGGCGAGGTACATGCCGGCAGGCGCCAGCATGCC
>JAEUQS010000630.1 GCA_016789625.1 Acidobacteriota bacterium
GCATTCGCGTCGGAGTCGGTCAGGCCGGCCGGATCCGTGGGCACGCTACCGAGCGTCGCCTTGACGCCGTCTGGACCCGTCAGCTCGATCGCGTCGCCGGTGCGCGTCACCTGCCACGGGTCCGGAAGAGCGAGCTTGTACGTGGCCTCGTCGAGGATCGTCTCCGCGGCGGCTGCTTTGGATACGGCAAGAAATGCTGCGACGGCGACTGCGATGACTGACGAGCGTGTTTTCATGGTGACCTTTCATGTGTCGATATGCGCGCCGCGCTGGGTTGGCCGGGTCCGGAGGGCTGAACGAATTCGGCGTGCAGCAGGAAGCCGGCCAGGGCGGCCGAGATCACGGCCGGAGCCAGGAACAGCGCTTCCGAGAACGTCTTGGGCGTTGCCGGAGAGGCCAGGATCACGATGACCGCCGCGACGTCGAGGAGGAGGATCAGAACCGAGGCGACGAGGCGGCTCTGCGGAAAGAACCCCGACGCCAGGAAACAGACCAAGACCAGAGCGAGGGCCGGAACGCCCCATCCGAACGCGAGGAGGAAGTGATAGAGGATCTTGAAGACGTTCCTCGTCGCGATGACGTGATCGAGCGCCAGGATCCCGAGCGCGAAAGCCACGCACGGCAGGGAGCACAGAAGACTGAGAAAGTACGTGACCTGCCGCATGGTACGGGGAGATTACACCGCTTACCGGAGACGCCGAGCGGCGTCCACGCTGTACAGGTTCGCCCGGCCACGCTTCCCGATCAGCTCGATCGCGCTCATGTGGCGGAGGCAGTACGCCATCCGCTGCGCGAGCTCGACGCGGAGACCGAGCGCCTCGGCAAGGTCCCGGGTGGTGAAGAGCGACAGTTCCGGTGGAACGAGGCTCAGCCAGTCCGACGGCCGGTCGAACACCCGGCGTTCGACGACTGCGACGAGCCGGCGTTCCGCCACCTCCCAGCCCTTGCTCCTCCTCCGTCGCTTCTTTCCGACGAAGTGCCGCGCTTCCTCCTCCCGGATCATGAGGACCTCGAAGGACACATTGGGGTGCGAGAGGAGCGCCGGAATGCCGACGATGGCCCAGAACAGGTCCTCGACGCGCCCCTTCCTCGGCGAGCGGCGGGCGGTTTCCGTCGTTCCGTCCGCCGCGAGACGGGCGATCCGCTTCTCCTGGGCGATGGGGTAGACGAGCCGGATGCGGTGGCTCGGCGAGAGCGTGCGCAGCTTGTGCTTCAGAGGCCAGATGCTGCCGGTCTGGATCTCCAGCAGGAGGTCGTCGCGGACGATGTCCACGACGAAGCCTTTGACCCTCACCTCGAAGCGGTCCCCGGGCTCCGCGTACCAGGACTTGAGCGCCGCATGGAGCGGACCCTCGTTGAGGAGCCCGATGTTCGGAGGGGAGGGATTGCCCGCC
The DNA here is from genome assembly GCA_016789625.1 of Acidobacteriota bacterium. GTDB lineage: Bacteria > Acidobacteriota > Thermoanaerobaculia > UBA5066 > UBA5066 > JAEUQS01. Next base: position 1,395 of record JAEUQS010000630.1, read on the forward strand.
ATGCGCCCGGCGGGCCTACCGGGCTTTCGGGGGCGGCACGACGCCGAGGCTCTTCGCGAGCCGCTCGGGCGCGACCGCCCGGTAGCTCTCCTCGAGCCACGACAGGAGCACGGAGAGGGGAATCTCCGCCGGCTTTGCGAAGGTGGCTGAAACCCACCCACTCTTGCCGAGGCCGTAGCCCGTGGGCTTCGCGAAGGGCATGGACAGCGCCACGGGGTGGGATTCCGGCAGCTTGACGGAAAGGCTGAACGCGCCGCCCTCGTTGGACATGAAGATGAAGGCCTTGCCCTTGACCTTCAGCGTGCGGTGCCCCCAGGGGAAGTCCTCGGTCGTCTCCGGGTAGGCCAGGCCGGCGTCGCGAAGGGCCGTCTCGGCCTCCTCGAACGTTCCCACCTTGATTGCTTTCCGGCCCGCTCCCGCCACCGGCAGAGGATACGTGAAAGGCCGACACGCTCCTCCGGGGCGGCGCGGGGAAGCCAAGGGTTGGGACATACCGCCATTCGGGCCGTCCCGGTAGACTTGCGGGGTGGATTTCGAATGGGACGACGAGAAGGACGCGTCGAACAGGAACAAGCACGGCGTTTCGTTCGAGGAAGCCATGACCGTATTCGACGACCCGTACGAGCTGACCATTGCCGACCCCCACCATTCGACCCTCGAAGACCGCTTCGTCAGCATCGGATACTCCTCGGCAGGCCGGCTCCTGGCGGTGGGCTACACCGATCGCGAGGGGCGAGTGCGGATCATCAATGCTCGGGAGGCGACTCCCCGCGAACGGACGCAATATGAATCACGACGCATCCTCTGACCCCAACGACGACATCGCGCCCGAGTACGACTTCACGGACGCGGTTCAAGGAAAGCACCACGCTGCGTACAGGCAGGGCACGAACGTCGTCCGCCTCGACCCGGACGTCGCGAAGGTGTTCCGCGACTCCGAGGCTGTGAACCAGGCCCTGCGACTCCTCTTGAATCTGGCGCGGGAGCAGGTGCATGTTCCCGGCGAGGCTCCCGCCGCTCGACCTCATCCCTGAAGGACCGGGAAGGGGATGGGAGTCTACGGCGCGCTCGGCGCGAGCTTGCGGGTCTCGGCGATCCAGCCGTTCACCTTCGCCTCGAGCGCGGTGAGGGGCAGCGAGCCGCTCCCCAGCACGGTGTCGTGGAAGGCGCGCACGTCGAAGCGCTCGCCGAGCTCCTTCTCGGCGCGGGCGCGCAGCTCCCGGATCTTGAGCTCACCGATCTTGTAAGACAGCGCCTGTCCGGGCCAGGAGATGTAGCGGTCCGTCTCCGTGGTGCACTCGTGGAGCGAGAGCGCACTGTTCGACGCCAGATAGTCGATGACCCTTTGGCGGTTCCAGCCGAACGCGTGGATCCCGGTGTCGACGACGAGGCGGCAGGCGCGCCACATTTCGTACGTCAGCCGGCCGAAGTTGCTGTACGGGTCGGCATAGAAGCCGGCCTCGAGGCCGAGCCGCTCGGAGTAGAGCCCCCAGCCTTCCCCATACGCATCGACGTAGGAATGGCGGCGGAACTCCGGGATGCCCGTGAGCTCCTTCGACAGTGCGATCTGGAGGTGGTGGCCGGGCACGGCCTCGTGGAGCGTGAGCGCCTCCTGTGTGTAGAAGGGGCGGCTCGGCAGGTCGTACGTGTTCACCCAGTACGTGCCGGACTGTCTCGAATCGAGCGGCGCGGGCACGTAGCGACCGCCCGTGTACCGCGGCGCGATGGCCTCGGGAACGGGCGCCACGCCGTACGGCTGCCGCGGAAGCCGGCCGAAGAGCGTGGGTAGCTTGCCGTCCATTCGCTTCGCGATCCACGCCGCGCGCGTCAGCAGCTCCTCCGGAGTCTTCGCGTAGAAGCGCGGGTCGGTTCTGAGGAACGTGAGGAACTCGGCGAAGCTCTTCTCCCAGCCCACCTGCTTCAGGACGCCATCCATCTCCGCGCGGATGCGTGCGACCTCCGAGAGGCCGATCTCGTGCACGGCCTTCGGGGTGACGTCGAGCGTCGTGAAGTGGCGGACGAGGTACTCGTAGTACGCGGGGCCGTCGGGCAGCTCGAACGCTCCCGTCGTGCGGCGCGCCTTCGGGATGTACTCCTCGCGGAGGAACGCGGCGAGCCTGCGGTACGAAGGGACGACGGACGTCTCGACGGCCTTCCGGCCCGCGGCCAGGAGGCGCGCGCGATCGGCCTCGGGGAAGGCCGCAGGGAGGCTCTTGAACGGAGCGAAGAAGGCGCTCTCCTCGGCCCCAACGTCCTGGCGCGAGGCCGTGCCGTCGTAGCCCTCGAGCGTCACCCGCGGCTGGGTGAAGCCGTCGGCCAGCCCCTCTTTCATCCGCGCGGTCTGCTCGTCGAAGTAGCGCGGGAAGGCATTGAGCCGCGCGATGTAGTTCTCGTAGTCCTTCACCGTCGCGAGCGGCATGTCGTCGGGGAGCTGGAGGAGGTCCGTGTGGAAGCCGCTGTCGGAGTTGAAGGGCAGGCGATACGTGCGGAAACGGAGCGCCGCCAGGCCGTCCTTCACGTTCGCGGAGAGCACGTCGTGGCTCACGCGGTCTTCGCCCGAGAGCCGCGCGCGGTTTATGGCGGCGAGCCGCTCGGCCACCGAGCGCAGGTGCCTTTCCTGCGCGGCGAGCTCTTCCTTCGAGACCGAGGGCATCCGGTCGTCGAAGCGGTGCTCCCCCACCGAGGTCGCGAGGAGCGGGCTGTGCTCGAGCGTGAACGCCCAGTCGTCGTCGAGGAGCTTGTGGAACCGCTCCGTTTCGGATGGGCCCGAGGCCTCGAGGGCGGCAAGGGAGGTGGCGATCATGGCGGCACCGAAGCTTCGCATGAGTCGATTCATGCCGGCCAACTCAACAACGTCAGCCCACGCGCGCGGGAATCTCGAGCCGGAAGGTGGATCCCCGTCCGTGGACGCTCGTGACCGTGATGTCACCGCCCATCAAACGCGCGAACTGACGCGAGATGACGAGGCCGAGCCCCGTCCCGCCGTAGCGCCGCGTCGTGGAAGCGTCGGCCTGCGTGAACGCCGAGAAGAGACGTTCGAGCTGCGCGGGCGTCATCCCGATGCCGGTGTCCACGATCTCGAAGGCGACCCTGTCGCCCGCCACGCTGGCCTTGAACGCGACGACGCCGTTCTCCGTGAACTTCGCCGCGTTCGAAAGGAGGTTCAGCAGAATCTGGCGAAGCCGCACGGGATCTCCGTGGAGCGTCCGAGGCACGCTCTTGCGCTCGTCGACGAGCTGACTGTTGGTTCTCGCGAGGAGCGGGGCGATGGTGGCGACCACCTCGTCGAGGAAGGGATCCAGCTCGAACGTGCCGACCTCGAGCTCCATGCGGCCCGCTTCGATCTTCGAGAGGTCGAGGATGTCGTTCACGAGCGCGAGCTGATGGCGCGCCGAGCGGCGGATCTTGTCGAGGTCGGGGACGAGGTCCTTCGGGTTCGCGTCGCCTTGCTGGCATTCCTCGGACATCAGCTCGGAGTACCCGATGATGGCGTTGAGGGGCGTGCGCAGCTCGTGGCTCATGTTCGCGAGGAAGCGGCTCTTGGCGCTGCTCGCGCTCTCGGCGCGCTCCTTCGCCGTGCGCGCCTCGACCGTGCGTTCCGCGACGAGCCGGGCCAGCTCCTCCTTCTGCCGTTCCAGCTCGCGCTGCCGCAGCTTGGCGAGGAGGAAGCCCACGACCACGAGGGACACCGCGGCCAGAAGGTAGAACCACTTGGTCTCGGTGAAGCGCGGCGTCACGCGGAAGGCCAGGCTCGCGCCCGCTTCGCTCCACACGCCGTCGTCGTTGCAGGCCGTGACGCGAAAGCGGAAGGGGCCGTGGCCGACCCGCGTGTACGTGGCGCGGCGCTCCGTTCCGACCTCGAGGGGCTCTCTGTCGAAGCCTTCGAGCTGGTAGCGGAACTTCACGCGCTCGGGCCAGCGGAAGCTGAGCGCCGTGTAGCGAATCTCGATGCGTTCGGCGCCCGCGGGGATCACGAGATCGGGACCGAGGCCGAGCTCTTTGCCGTCGACGACGAGGGATTCCACCACCACGTTCGGCGGCCGCGCGTTGTGGGGGAGCTTGAGCGGGTTGACGAACGCGAGGCCGCGCGTGCTGGGGAAGGCGAGACGGCCGTCGGCGAGGCGCGTGCCCCCGGTTCCGTCGCCGCCGTTGGCCTCGGCCGAGAGGAGCCCGTCGGAGGTGCCGAACGCCTCGCAGGAAACCTGCCGGGCGCGGCCGTCGATGAAGGCGTCGAGACCGGCCTTCGCGCAGCGGGCGATGCCGCGATTGCTCGACATCCAGAGGTAGCCGGCGCCGTCGTCGAGGATCTGGAAGATCACGTCGTCGAAGAGACCGTCCGCCTGCTGGATCGATTGGAACTTGCCCTCGTGGTAGCGGCTGAGGCCGCCGCCGTGCGTGCCGATCCACAGTGCGCCCGAGGGGTCTTCGTACAGTGAGCGGGTGAAGTTCGCGGAGAGCCCCTCGGTCGTCCGGAAGACCGTGTAAGGCTCCTTGGCCTCCTCGGCTGCGGGCGGGAACCGCACCACGCCGCCGCCTTCGGTGGCGACCCACACGGCGCCGTCCCTGGTTTCGAGAATCGAGAAGATGACGTCGCTCGGAAAGCCGTTCCGCGTCGAATGAACGGCAACGATGCGGCCGTCCTTCATCACGTCGAGCCCGCCGCCATAGGTGCCGATCCACACGCGGCCGTCGCGGCTCCGGTAGAGGGATCTCACGATGTCGCTCGAGAGGCCGTCGGCCCGGGTCATGCAGCGGATGCCGCCCTTCTCGAGGACCGCGAGGCCGCCGTACGTGGCGATGAGGGCGCTGCCATTCGGCATGCCGAGCGTGGACCACACCTGGTTGTTGCAGAGCCCGTCCGACGAGCGCAGGTGAACGAGGGGGCCGTTCCTGGGCAGGCGGTCGAGCCCGCCGCCGTTCGAGCCGATCCAGAGGGTCCCTTCGGCGTCCTCGCGCACGGTGCGGATGCCGTCGTGGAGGAGGCCGTCGCGCCGCGAGAACGTGGAGAACCGCGTTTCGCGGAGCGCGTTGAGACCGCCGCCGGCGGTGCCGATCCAGAACGTTCCTTCCTGGTCTTCCAGAAAGCTCCACACGCGTTCGCTGGTGAGGCCGCCCGCCGTGGTGAGGTTGTAGATGCCGGAGGGGGTGACGCGCGAGAGTCCGCCGCCGACGGTTCCCGTCCAGAGCGTGCCGGCGGAATCCACGTGCAGGGAGTAGAGGTCGTCGCTCGCGAGCCCGTCGGTCTTTCGAATCGTCTGGACGACGCGGCCGCCCTGGATGCGCGCCAGCCCGCGCGCCTGCGTGGCCACCCAGACCTCCCCCGAGGGGCCCACGGCGAGCGCGTTCACGACGTTCATGGGAAGCCCTTCGGCCTCGCCGAAGTGCGTCACGCGATCGCCGTCGAGAGAGGTGACGCCGCCGCCGAGCGTTCCTACCCACACCGCGCCGTCGGGCGTCTTCACCAGCGACGTCACGCGGGCGTCGCTGCCCACGAGCGTGGGGAGCGGCACGAACTTGAGGCGCGACGCTCCGCCGCCCCCGTCTGCGTTCACCACGCCTCCACCCAGAGTGCCCACGAAGATCCGTCCGGTCTTGTCTTCCAGGAGGGTCCAGATGGGCTTTTCGGGGATGCCGTCTTCCGAGGTGAAGGCCGTGAAGCGCCCGTCCTCGTAGCGGAGGAGCGTGCCGCCCTGGGTCCCGGCCCAGAGCACGCCGCTGCGCGTTACGAGAAGGCTCTGCACCCAGCTTTGCCGCATGACGGGGGTCGTCTTGCGATCGAACAGAACGAACCGCGCGCCGTCGAACCGAACGAGGCCTTCCTGGGTGCCGAGCCAGAGGTACCCGTCTTTTGTTTGAGCGATCGCGTTGATGCTGTTATTGGGAAGACCATTGTCCTGGAGCCAGGACCGCTGGGCGAACCGTGTGAGCGGCGTGTCCGGGTCGAGCGCCAGCGCCGGGCGGGCCGGAGCGAAAGCCGTCCAGAGGCCCAGAAGGGCCGCCAGAAGCCGCGTCGCAGGGGCGGCACCCGCCCAGGCGACGGCGCTCGAGCCGGGGGAACCTGCCATGTCGTCGGGCGCATGGTACTGCGACTACTGCGATCTCGGCTCGGGTCATTCGGACTTCTCCTGACAGTGTCGGACCACGGCGCGGGCCTCGTCGTTGTCGAT
>JAEUQS010000641.1 GCA_016789625.1 Acidobacteriota bacterium
GCGGCCGCGCCAGCACGGGCCTGCCCCCGCGAGCGACGTTTCCGGCGCTCCGGAAACGTTCCGCCTCCGGCGACGTCGCGCTCGTCTTCGGCCCCGAGCGCTCGGGTCTCACGACCCCGGAGGTCCGCCTCTGCGACGAGCTCGTGGCCTTGCCCACGCGCCCCGAGATGACGACGCTCTCCCTGCCTCAGGCGCTCACGGCGACGCTCGCTCTCCTCGCCGTGGCGCGCCCTCCGGCGGAGGACCGGGAAACGGCGACGCGCGCGGAGCTCGCCCGCCTCCACGAGGTCCTGTCGTCCGGCGGCTTCCCGCGTCCCGGCCAGGAAGGTCCGGCGGCCGAGCTCCAGGCTTTCTGGAAGCGGGCCCGGCCGACGTCGCGGGAGGTCGCGCTCCTCCTCGGGGCGCTGGAATCGCTGCGGAAGCGGTAGCGCTATTTCTTCCCGGACTTCTTGCACACCTCGTCGACGAACACGATCTTCTTGCCGTCCAGCGTGCCTTCGTAGAGGTGCGACAGCGATCCGTCGGCGTGCCTGGTGAACCTGTCGGTGGCGGGGTCGACCTTCTTGCCCATCATCGTGCCCGAGCCGGCGAACGTGAGCACGTCGCCCTCGAAGCCCTTGGACTTCTGCACGAACGAGGCCCCCATGTCGTCGACCGAGGGCGCGACGTACTCCCGGGCGAGGGCGTCGTAGTACCAGAGCCCCAGGATGTTCGCCGACATCGGCTGCTGGCCGAGCGTCTTGAAGCCGATACGGAAGAGGAGCGCGTTGCCGCCGACCTCGCGGGTGACCTTCACGCGGGTGGAGGTCTTCTGCTCGGGACCGAAGACCTCGGACGCCGGCATCGTGCCGCTGCAGGTCCAGTCCCCGAGCATCGAGTCGAGCGCCTTCATCTCGACCGGGGCTGGCGGGGCCGGCGGCTTCGGGGTCTCCGCGAGGACGGCGGCCGGCAGCAGGGACAGCGCGACGAGGGCGCTCGCGAATCGAAAGGTTTTCATGTGGGACTCCTCCTGACTTTTCCAGAACGTACGAGGCGTCCCGCCGGCTGGATCAGCGACCGGCTACTCGGCGCGCAGCACCTCGGCCGGATCCACCCGCGTCGCGCGGAGCACCGGACCCAGAGTCGCGAGGAGGGCCAGAGCGAAGAGCGCCGCGGCGGCGGCCCCCCAGGCCATGGGGTCCAGACGGTCGATGCCGAAGAGGAGGCTCCGGAGAGCCAGCGTCGCGGGCAACGCGAGCAAGAGGCCGAGCGCGAGGCCCGCACCGGCGAGGCGTGCCGTGCCCGAGAGCACGAGCCGCGCGATGCGACGGCCGTCGGCTCCCAGAGCGGCCCGCACGCCCAGCTCGTGCCGCCGCTGCGCGACGCCGTAGGCGATCACGCCGTAGAGACCCACCGCGGCGAGGAGGCCCGAGAGGGACGCGAACACGACCGAGAGCACGAGCACGAATCTCTGCCGCGCGAGCCGCCGCGCGAGACTCTGATCGAGCGTCCTCACGTTCGTGAGCGGCTGGTCGGGATCCACGGCCGCGACGGCCCGCTCGAGAGAGGGAATCAGGGTCTCCGGAGGCACGGCGGAGAGGATCGCGAGATCCGAGAGGCGCACCGGATAAACCCCCGTCTGCGCCGCGGAGAGATACACGTGCGGGAGCAGGTCCTCGTCCTTGCCGCCCCGCCGCACGTCGCCGACCACCCCGACGATGGTGATCCACGGGGCCTTCGGGCCGCGGCGGAGGCGCTGGCCGATGAGGTCGCGGCCCTTTCCCTGCGTCCGCACGAACGTCTCGTTCACGAGCGCGACGGGCGGCGCCCCCTCGCGGTCGTCGTGCGTCAGGTTGCGTCCGGCCTTCAACGGGATCCCGAGGACCTCGAAGTAGCCCGTGCTCACCGCCTGCGCCTCGGCGACGGCCATCTCGGACCCCTCGAGCTCGACGCCGCTCCCCCAGCCGCCCCGAAGAGGCATCCGGTTCGCGAAGGCCACCCGCGAGACGCCGGGCAGCGCGGAGACCCGCTCGGTCACGGCCTCGAAGAAGCGCAGGCGTTTCTCGGGCGTGTCGTAGGCCGCGGGCGCGAGCGCGACGTTCGCGGCGAGGACGCCGCCGGTGCGATACCCGAGATCCACCGAGACCAGGCGCGCGAAGCTCCGGCTGAAGAGCGCGCCGCCGATGAGAAGCACGAGGGAGAGCGCGATCTCGGCGACGACGAGCGCCGACCGGAAGCGCGCGACAGCGTGTCCCCCTCCGCCCCGCTCGCGGCGCACGAGAGCGCGGGCGGGATCGACCCGAGCCGCCGCGAAGGCGGGCAGGAGGCCGAACACGAGCTGGATGAAGAGCACGGCACCCGCCGAGATGGCGAGCACGCGGAGGTCGAGCGCGACGTTCGCGAGCCGCGGCACGTCCGACGGCGCGAGAGAGACGAGCGCGGCCTTTCCGGCGGCCGCGAGCGCGGCTCCCAGCCCGAAGCCCAGCCCAGCCACGAGGAGCACCTCGGCCAGCGTTTCCCTCACGAGCCGGAAGCGGCTCGCCCCGAGGGCCAGGCGCACGGCCAGCCCGCTCGCGCGCTCCGTTCCGCGCACGAGAAGGAGGTTCGCGACGTTCACCGAGGCCACGAGGAGGAGCACGGCCACGGAGCCGAAGAGGATCCACAGCGACGACCTCACGCCGCGCACGAAGTCGTCGCGCAGCGGAGCGATGCGCGCGCGCACCTGCCCGTTCGTATCGGGATAGGCCTTCGCGAGCCGGGCCGAGACGGCGTCCAGCGCCGACTGCGCGCCCGCGATCGTCGTGCCGCGCGCGAGGCGGGCGAAGACGAGGACCTCGTGGTCCCCGCGGTTCGCGAGGAGCTGGGCGTCGTAGCGGGCGGGCCGCAGGATGTCCAGGGGGTTCGGCGAGCCGGCCTCCCTCTCGGGGTGGAAGCCCTTCGGCAGGATGCCGACGACCGTGGCGCTCTCGCCGTCGAGCGTGATGGATCGGCCGAGGATCCCGCGATCGCCGCCGAAGCGCCTCTCGAAGAGCGCGTGGGAGAGGATCACGACCTCGGGCGCGCCCACGACCTCGTCGGACTTCTCGAGCGCGCGGCCCGCGGCCGGCCGGACCCCGAAGACCTCGAAGAACGTGTGCTCGGCGCGGAGCCCGAAGACGCGCTCGGCACGCGCGCCCTGAGCCGACAGGTTCGCGTCGGACGTGGCCGCGCTCGCGAGAGAGGCGAAGAGGGGACGGTAGTCCTCGAGGTTGGCGGGCGCGACCGACATGCGGTTCGCGCTCTCGTCCGTCTGCCCCGCGTTCTCGATCTCGTAGAGGGCGACGAGGCGTTCGGGCTCGGAATACGGAAGCGGCCGGAGGAGCACGGCGTCGACGACGGAGAAGAGGGCCGTCGCGCCTCCGATGCCGAGGGCCAGCGTGAGGACGGCCGTGAGGAGGAACCCCGGCGTCCGAAGGAGCGAGCGCCAGGCGGAACGCAGCGAGCGCAGGAAACTCATGGAGACCGCGCAGCAAGGACCGTACCTTCGAAGAAGGGGGCCTGCGAGCCCGAAGTGACCGGCCACGGGACCTCACGGTCCCGCGGACGGGACCTCAAACGTCGATGTCGTCGGCTTCGCGGGCCCGCTCGGTGATGAACTTGTACCGCGGAGCCGGGTCGCGGCCCATGAGGTCCTGGAGCGTGCGCTCGGCTTCCTCGGCATCGGGGACCGTCACGCGCAACGCACGCCTGCGGCGCGGATCCAGCGTCGTGCGCTTGAGCTGCTCCGGCATCATCTCGCCGAGCCCCTTGAACCGCATGATCTCGGGTTTCACGTTCTTCGGGAGCTTCGCGAGGATCGCGTCCCGCTCGGCCTCGTCGAGCGCCCAGTGCGTTTCCTTCGCGGCATCGATCCGGTAGAGCGGCGGCTGCGCGAGGTAGACGTTCCCCGCCTCGATGAGCTTGGGCAGGTGCCGGAAGAAGAACGTGAGGAGCAGCGTCGAGATGTGATGGCCGTCGGCGTCGGCGTCCATGAGGAGAAAGATCTTTCCGTAGCGGAGCTTGGTGATGTCGAAGTCGGGCCCGATGCCGCAGCCGAGCGCCGAGACGATGTCGGAAAGCTCCTTGTTGCCGGCCACCTTCGCGCCGTTGGCCTGCTCGGCGTTGAGCACCTTGCCGCGGAGCGGCAGGATCGCCTGCGTCTCGCGGTTGCGCCCCTGCTTGGCCGAGCCGCCGGCCGAGTCGCCCTCGACGATGAAGAGCTCGCTCTCGGCGGGGTCCGTCGACGCGCAGTCGGCCAGCTTGCCGGGCAGGTTCAGGCGGTGCGACACCGCCGTCTTCCGGGTCACCTGCTGCGCCGCGGCACGGCTGGCCTCGCGGGCGCGGGCGGCGAGCACGATGCGCGCGACGATCTGCTCGGCCACGCTGCCGTTCTCGTTGAGCCACTTCTCGAGCGCGGGACGCACCGCGCCGTCGACCTGCGCGGTGATCTCGGGGTTGTTGAGGCGGTCCTTCGTCTGGCCCTGGAACTGGGGCTCCAGCACGTAAACCGAGAGGAGCGCCACGAGCCCTTCGCGGATGTCCTCCGCCGTGATCGTCACGCCCTTGGGGACCAGCTCGTGCGTCGTGAGGTAGTTGCGCACGGCCTTCACGACGCCGCTCTTGAGGCCGTTCTCGTGCGTGCCGCCCGAGGGCGTGGGCACGCCGTTCACGTAGCCGCGGATGTGCTCGTCGGTCGCCTCGGTCCACTGGAGCGAGAGCTCGAGCCGAGGGTCCGCGTCCCGCACGACGTGGAACGCAGACGCATGCGTCGCCGCCTTGCCCCGCTCGGCGAGCACCTTCACGAGGTAGTCGGCGAGGCCGCCGTCGTGCACGAACTCGTCCCGCTGGGGCGGCGTCTTCGTCTCGTCGAGGAACACCACGCGAAGGCCGCGGTGGAGGTACGTCTTGGATTCCAGCCGCTGGCGGATCTCGTCGGCGTCGTAGACGAGCTTGCCGAAGATCTCGGGGTCGGGCCGGAACGTGATCGTCGTGCCGGAGCCGCGCACCTTCTCGCCGCCCGAGACCTTCACCAGCTTCGACGTGGGTTTCCCCTGCGAGTACGTCTGCTCCCAGATGCCGCCGTCGCGCTTCACGCGGGCCGTCATGTGCGAGGAGAGCGCGTTGACGACCGAGGAGCCGACGCCGTGCAGGCCGCCCGAGTGCTTGTAGCTCCCGCCCCCGAACTTGCCGCCGGAGTGGAGCGTCGTGAGGATGACCTCGAGGGCCGGCTTCTTGTACTTCGGGTGGATGTCGACGGGGATGCCGCGGCCGTTGTCCTCGACCTCGATCTCCCGCGCGTCCTTGCCGAGGCGCACCTCGATGCGCGTCGCGTGGCCGTTGATGACCTCGTCGACGGAGTTGTCCACGATCTCCCAGATCAGGTGGTGCATCCCCCGGAAGTCCACGCCGCCGATGTACATGCCGGGGCGCTTGCGAACGGGCTCGAGACCTTCGAGGACCTGGATTTCGGATGAGTCGTACGCCATGCGAAGAACGGTCGAGGGTACCAGACGGGGTCAGCGCGCGAGGGGCAGCTCCGTCACGAGATGGATCTGGGAGCGCCCGACCCAGGCGCTGGTGACACGGGTGCCCAGGTCTTTCGAGAGGAAGAGCGAAACGCTCCCCCCGGCGAACGGAACCTTGCCGGCCGCGGCGCGACGGCCCGTCGCGGGATCCACCGTCGTGAGCACGGCGAGGCCCGGCTCCTCGAGCATCAAGACGAGGCGCCCCTTCGCGTCGAAGCGTACGGGCACCTCGCCCGGAGCCGCGCCGTCGAGGGGACGCTCCTCGCCGGTCGCGACCTCGATGAGGAACGGCAGCCCGTTGGGTGACGACGCCGTGGCCGCCACCCAGGCT
>JAEUQS010000710.1 GCA_016789625.1 Acidobacteriota bacterium
GACCCGCGCTCGTACACGCGCGCGGCCGCGTGGCGCTCGAGTGGCTCATCCACAACGGCTACTGCCACGCGCTCTTCGCCGGCAACGCGGTCGCCGTGCACGACATCGAGGCCGCTCTTTACGGAACGACGCTGGGCATGAAGGCCGACGGCTCCGGTACGGCACAGGGCCACGCGAGCCACATGCAGGCGATCAACGAGGTGCGGCGCGCAGGCTCCATCCAGGCCCTCGTCGACTCCGGACGCCTGACGAGCGGCATCATGCACGCGCTCACCGTGACGCAGACGCCGTACGTCCTGGGCGGCTCGATCCGCGACGACGGGCCGATTCCGGAGACCATCACGTCGGCCACCGAGGCGCAGGACGCCATGCGCACGCTCACGGTGGACGCGACGATGGTCGTGATGGTCGCGACCGCCCTCCACGCGATCGCGGCAGGCAACATGCTGCCGACGTTCTGCAAGACCCCGAACGGCGAGTTTCGCGAGGTGGCGACCATCTGCGTGGACCAGACCGAGTTCGTCGTGAACAAGCTGAAAGACCGCGGGACTCATCAGGCGTTCGGCGTCGTCACGAACGCGCAGGACTTCATGCGTCTCGTTCAGCTGGAGCTCATGGCGCGGGCCGGCTGACCCGGGAATCGGCGCATCGATTCATCGTCTTGGAGCCGGTCCCCGCCCGTAGAATCGCGCCGTCTTGAGAAGACGACTTTTCGCGGCGATCGCGACGATGACGGCAGCTTGGATCGTTGCCGGGGCACCGGCCCTTGCGCTCGACCCGGCCAAGGCGGTCACGCAGTACCAGATCGAGGTCTGGCAGACCAAGCAGGGTCTGCCCCAGGACACCGTCCAGTCGATTGCCCAAACACCGGACGGCTATCTCTGGCTGGGCACCCAGGAGGGGCTCGCCCGGTTCGACGGGGCGCGCTTCGTGGTGTTCGGCAAGAAGACGACGCCCGAGATGGGCCGCAACAACGTCTCGGCGCTGCTGGCCGACCGCGCCGGAAACCTCTGGATCGGCATGGCGGGCGGGGGCCTCGCGCGCTACAAGGACGGCGTCTTCACCGCGCTCTCGGAACACATCGCCAGCCAGAACGTCTGGGCCATTCACGAGGCGCGGGACGGCGGGGTCTGGGTCGGGGCCGATTTCGGATCCCTTCACCGTTTCCTCGGGGACGCCGTCACCACGTACAAGCTCGGAGAGGGCCTCCCCAGGGACCTGATCCGCGGCGTCACGCAGGATCGCGCAGGGGCGATCTGGGCGGGGACCTCCGGCTCGGGGCTCTACCGCCTCGAGAAGAACGGCTCCTTCACGCACTTCGGGCTCGCGCAGGGTCTCTCGAGCGAGGCCATCCGCTCGGTCGTGGCCAGCCCCAAGGGCGGCGTCTACGCGGGCACGGCCGGCGGCGGCGTCACCATCATCGAGAACGGGGAGTTCCGGTCGCTGCGCATGGCCGATGGCCTGCCGAGCGACCAGGCGACGGCCGTGCACTTCGACCCGCTCGGCACGCTCTGGGTGGGCACGTGGGGGAACGGCATCGCCCGCGTCAGGGAAGGAAAGATCGAACGCCTCGGCATCGAGTCCGGCCTGAGCAACGACCAGATCTGGTCGCTCTTCACCGATCGCGAGGGCAGCCTCTGGGTGGGCACCTGGGTGGGTGGGCTGAACCGCCTGAAAGACGGCAAGTTCCTCGTGTACACGATGGCCGAGGGGCTTCCCGCCGACAACGTCCGCACCGTGTACGAGGCGCGGGACGGCGCCCTCTGGATCGGCTCGGCCGGTGGAGGCATCACGCGCTTCGCCGACGGGAAGATGATGAGCATCACCCCGAAGGAGGGCCTGCCCTCCGATCAGGTCTCGGCGCTCGGGGAGGACCGGGACGGCGGGATCTGGGCAGGCACCTACGTGGCCGGCGCCGCCTGCTATCGCGACGGAAAGATCACCGTGCTCGACACGAAGTCGGGCCTGCCCGACAACGACGTCCGCGCGGTCTACACCGACCGCCGGGGCCGCACGTTCTTCGGTACGCTGGGCGGCCTGGCGCTCCTCGAGGGCGGCAAGATCACGCAGACCTGGCGCAGCAAAGACGGACTCACGCTCGACCGCATCGTGGCCCTCTCGGAATCCCGGAACGGCGATCTCCTCATCGGCACCGCGGGCGGAGGCCTGAACCGCATGCTCGCGAACGGGCGGTTCCAGTCGCTGCGCATGAAGGACGGCCTCGGCGCCGACCGGATCCTGGCAATCCACGAGGACGCAGCCGGCGACCTCTACCTCGGAACCTCGGGCGGAGGGCTCACCCGCGTCGACGCGAGCGGCAAGATCCATGTCTACGGCGTGAAGGAGGGGCTGGCCGACGATCTCGTGCAGGTGGTCCTCGAGGACGACGACGGCACGCTCTGGATGTCGTGCAACCGCGGCCTGCACACCGTGCGAAAGCAGGACCTCCTGGACTTCGACGCCGGAAAGATCCGGACGCTGCCGTCGACTCTCTACACGACAGCCGACGGCCTGAAGAGCCCGACGCTCGCCGGCGGCCAGTGCCCCGCGGGCGTCAAGGCCCGGGACGGCAGGCTCTGGTTCCCGTCGTACAAGGGCGTCGTGATGGTGAACCCGAAGGCCATCCGGACCGACCTCACTCCCCCGCAGGTGCTCCTCGAAGAGTTCCTCGTCGACGACCTGCCGATCGCGCGGACGGCCGCCAGCTCTTCACTGCCCCCGGGCGGCGAGCGCTACGAGATCCACTACACCGCCACGAGCCTCACCTACCCCGACCGGATCCGCTTCAAGTACCGCATCGACGGCCTCGACCGCGACTGGGTGGACGCCGGCACGCGGCGCACGGCGTACTACACCACCGTGCCGCACGGCACCCACACGTTCCGCGTGATCGCGGCGAACGCCGACGGCATCTGGAACGAGATCGGGGCCTCCTTCACGTTCCGGGTCCGCGCGCAATTCCACGAAACGCT
>JAEUQS010000724.1 GCA_016789625.1 Acidobacteriota bacterium
ACACGGCGCTCTCCGAGCTGCCCGAAGAGACGCCGGCGGACGCCGGGGTCCTCCTCGCCGAGGAAATACCCGCGACCTGAAACGCCCTCGGAAGCCCGGCGGAGAGGTAGAGTGCGGCGCAACCGCATGACCTTCTACCTCGCCGCTCTCGCCTTCAGCCTCGGACTGATCGGCATCTCCGCGTTCCTGGGAGATCACGGGGATCACGGCGGCGACGGGGACCACGGGGACGCCGCGCACGGCGCGCACGGACTGCACGGTCCCCTCGGGGATCTGCTGTCGCTGCGCTTCCTCACGTGGGGGCTCGGCGGCCTCGGGAGCACGGGCGCGGCGCTGACGCTCCTGGGCGTCTCGCCCGCGCTGCGGCTTCCGGTCGCGATCACCATGGGCCTCCTCGTGGGCGCGGGAACGACGTTTCTCTTCCGCAAGCTGCGGTCGCTCTCGGCGGGCTCGCCGGCGGCGCCCGCGAGCCTGCTCGACAAAGAGGCCGTCGTGGTGATGGCGCTCCGGCCGGGCGCCCTCGGCAAGGTGCGCGTGCTTTCCGACGGGCAGGAGATCGAGCTCCTCGCGCGAGGCGACGCCACGCTCGAGCTGCCCCCCGCCTCCCGGGTCGTGATCGTGAAGTTCGACGGCGAGGTGGCCGAGGTGCGCCTCGCCCCCTGGCAGGAAGAGGAGTCCCCCTGATGGAAACGTTCGTCGGCGTCCTCATCGGAGCCGGTCTCGCGGCGGTGATCTCGGGGATCCTCTCCGCCATCGCCAAGGGCCTCGTCATCATCTGCAAGCCCAACGAGGTGGTGATCTTCTCGGGCCGCAAGCGCGCGCTGCCCGGCGGCGGCCACAGTGGCTACCGCATCGTGGTGGGCGGGCGGGCCGTGCGGATCCCGATCCTCGAGCGCGTGGACCGCATGAGCCTGCGCTCCTTTCCCATCGAGCTGAGCGTCGCGAACGCGTACTCCAAGGGCGGCATCCCGCTCAAGGTGCACGCCATCGCGAACGTGAAGGTCTCGAGCGATCCGAAGCTCATCGGCAACGCGATCGAGCGCTTCCTGGGCCGCAACCCCGAGGAGATCACGCGGGTCGCCAAGGAAAGCCTCGAAGGGCATCTCCGCGGCGTGCTCGCGAACCTCACGCCCGAGGAGGTCAACGAAGACCGCCTCAAGTTCGCGACGGGGCTCGTGGAGGAGTCGGAGAACGACTTCAAGAAGCTGGGCCTCACGCTCGACACGCTGAAGATCCAGAACGTCGCAGACGACGCGCACTACCTCGCGTCGATCGGCCGCTCGCGCATCGCGGGCGTCCTGCGCGACGCCGAGATGGCCGAGTCCACGGCGCGGGCCGATGCCGAGATGCAGGAAGCCGAGGCGCGCCGCGCGGGAGAGGTTTCCATTCAGCAGACGGGAACGCTCGTCGTCCAGAAGGAGAACGAGCTGCGCACGCTGAAGGCCCAGCTCGAGGCCCAGGCCCGGGCCGCCGAGGAAACGGCCCAGCAGGGCGCCCTCGAAGCCCGGGCCACGGCCGAGCAGGCCCTTCAGAAGGTGCGCAAGGAGCTGGAGGAGACGCGTCTCGCCGTCGAGATGGTGCTCCCCGCGCAGGCCGAGCAGCTCGCCGCGGCGCTTCGCGCGCGCGGCGACGCCGCCGAGATCGAGGAGAACGGACGCGCGCTCGCCGAGGTACTGAGGCTCCTCGCGGGCGTGTGGTCCGAGGCCGGCTCCTCGGCCCGCGACATCTTCCTCATCAACAACCTCGAGCCGATCCTGCGCACCGTGGTCGCGCGTGTGAAGGAGCTGGAGGTGAAGGAGACGCACCTCCTCGATGCCGGCGACGGCCGCGCGCTCGCGCAGCACGTCGCGTCGTACCCCGCGACGGTACGGAGCGTGCTCGACGAGATCGGCAAGACCTCGGGCGTCGACATCCTGGCGCTCCTCGCGCCGCGCGGAAAGGAAGCCCGATGAGCGATCTCGTCTCGATTGCCGGCGTCGCCACGGGCGTCGTGGGGTTCTTCGGCCTCCTCGCGCTCAGCGTCGCGCGGCGGCTCTTCTACATCTGCGGCCCCAACGAGGTGCTCATCTTCTCGGGCGGCCGCTCGGAGCTGGGCGGCAAGCAGATCGGCTATCGCATCGTGAAGGGCGGCAGCTCGCTGAAGACGCCGCTCCTCGAATCGGTGGACCGCATGGACATCACGAACATGACCGTCGACGTCGCGGTGAAGAGCGCGTACTCCAAGGGCGGCATCCCCCTCAACGTGCAGGGCGTCGCGAACCTCAAGATCGCGGGCCACCACCCGCTTCTCGCGAACGCGCTCGAGCGGCTCCTCGGCAAGACGCGCGCGGAGATCATCCAGGTCGCCAAGGACACGCTCGAGGGAAACCTCCGCGGCGTGCTCTCGCAGCTCACGCCCGAGGAGGTCAACACCGACAAGCTGGCCTTCGCCGAGAAGCTCCTCGAGGAGGCCGAGCACGACCTCTCGAAGCTGGGCCTCGTGCTCGACGTGCTGAAGATCCAGAACGTGTCCGACGACGTGAGCTACCTCAACTCGCTGGGCCGCAAGCAGAGCGCCGACCTGGACCTCCGCGCGCGCACGGCCGAGGCGCAGGCGAAGGCGGCGGCCACCACACGACAGGCCGAGAACCATCTCAGGTCCCGCCTCGCGCAGGTGGACGCCGACATGTCGATCACCAAGGCCCAGGTCGACAAGCGCGTCACGCAGGCCGAGACGGGGCGCGAAGCGCTGGTGGCCGAGGAGATCGGCAAGGTCACGTCGGCCGTCGCGAGGGCCGAGGCCGAGCTGAAGGTGCAGCAGGCCCGCCTCGCGCAGGTGAAGCTGAAGCTCGAGGCCGACGTCGTGGCGCCCGCCCGGGCCGAGATGGAGCGCCGTCAGGCCGAGGCCAAGGGCCGCGCCGCGCGCGTCATCGAGGACGGCAAGGCGCAGGCGGCCGTGCTGAGCGAGATGATCGCCACCTGGAAGGCCGCCGGCGCGGACGCGCGGGACGTCTTCCTCATGCAAAAGTTGCCCGTACTCGTCTCGTCGCTCGTAGAGACGATCCAGGAGGTCAAGGTCGACCGCGTGTCGTATCTGCCGGGACCGGGGGCCGACCCCGCGCTCGCGCAGCCGGCGCGGCTTCTCGAGGGCGCGAAGACGGCCTTCGGTGTGGACCTCCCCGGTCTCGTGGACCGGCTCGCGAAGGGCCCTCCGAAGCCCTGACCGTCTACTTCGACTTCCGCGAGTTGTGAGGCTCCATGCGGCTGCCCGGGGAGCGGGGCGATCGGGGCATCCGCTGGTCCATGGGGACCTTCACGTGCTCCCGGCGGGCCTCGGCGAGGCCGGTCGTGATCGCCTCGTGCGGGTTCATCACGGGCTCTTGCCGCGGCTTCTCCCCTGTGTGATCCGTGTGACCGGTGCTCTCTGCGGGCTTTGTGGCGCCTTCGACCTTCTCGTCGTTCATGGGGGCTCCTTTCGTCCTGCCCCGGAACCTGCACGATGGATGCCGAAGTGTTGCCGCGTTCGCGATCAGGAGCCCGGTCTCGGCCGGTAGTCGCGTGGATCGAGGCATGCGTCGTAGGCGCCGCGATCGATAGGAATCCAATCGGTGCGATCGATCCCTCTTCTGTTTCGGGACGTCGCACTCTGAGGATAGGCGGAGGCAATTTTGATCCATCGTCCATGGCTCTGAGCTATGGAACGCACCTCGTCGCTGAGCTCGGCGAGGTCCTGGTCCTGGCTGAAGATCAGCGCGACGTCGAGAGTCCCCTCCAATGTCCCGCGAACGACATCCAAGGCGAGGCGAACGTCGATGCCCTTCTCATAGCCTATGGAAACGGTTTGCTGACTCCCGTCCGAGAGCGTCTTGACCTCGCTCCGATATCGGAGAGGCCGCGAGCTCGGCCGAATACCATCGCGGCCCATCTGGGCCAGCTTCGCTGCCCAGAAGTGATTCCAGAACGGAGACTCGCGTGGGTCCGGAACGCCCGTGTAGAACCGGACGGTCGTGAGGTTCCAGCCCTTCTGCTGGGAAACGGCAAGGGCAAGAGCGAGCGGGTCGAAATTCGGATACGAGTATCCGAACGCCTCCCGCGCCGCGTGAAAGAGATTCTGTCCGTCGAAGAACGCCGTGGCCCTTTTCACGAGCGGTTCCGCCAGCATGGAAGCGGCCTACCTCCAAAAAAATAACCCCGCCCGAGGCCTTGCGGCGTGTCGAACGGGGGGCAAATACCAAGGCCAATCTAGCCCAAGACCGCTCCTTCGTCCACCACCTGAGGTTCCTTCTAAGATCCCGCGCATCGTGAGGACACGCTTGGGTCCCGGGCTGATCTGCATCGGCCTCCTCTGCCTGGCGCCGCTCGCCCACGCGAAGGAGCGCTTCCGGGCGACGCCCCCGACCGTCTCGGAGCTCGACGCTGCCGGCGAGAAGACCGTGAGGGGCCTCCTCACCTCGACTCCCGTTCCCCCGCTCCGCACGACGCCGAGCACCGCGGTGAACGAGATCCCCGCTAGCGAGCCGGTCCGCTCGCGGCTCGTGCTGCCGTTCGCGGTGCTGACGCCCGGCGAGAACGGATTGCCTGCGCCCGTCTCGTTCACGCCGCCCAGGGAGGGCACGTCGGTCCAGCACGGCCGCACGCTCGAGGCGCCAAAGGTATCGCGGCCGAGCCTGCCGCGCCCGGTGGACGCCTCGCCCCTCGCCCGCCGCGACAACGCGCTCGCGGACCTCGGGTATCTCGATGTCGCGCAGGGAATGCTCTCGGCGTATCCGAATGCGATGCTGGAGGACCGGCGCGGCTTTCTGTGGATGACGAGCTGGGGAGGCGGGCTCAGCCGCTACGACGGCACGTCGTTTCTCCACTTCACGCCGAAGCAGGGCCTCCCGACGGACAAGGTCCAGGCGCTCTGTGAGGACCGGAACGGAATCCTCTGGATCGGCTCGAGCCTCGGCCTCATTCGCTGGGACGGCACGTCGTTCACCGGGTACACCACGAAGCAGGGCCTCGCGGGCGACAACGTGGGACAGATCGTGGAGGACCGCAAGGGCAACCTCTGGATGAGCACGGACAAGGGCCTCTGCCGCTTCGACGGAACATCGTTCACGACGTACGGCAAGGAGTACGGCTTCGGAGACGACGGGATCTTCTGGATCCTCGAGACCAAAGACGGCTCGGCCCTGTGGCTCGCGACCGGGAGCGGCGTGCTGCGCTTCGACGGCCGTTCGTTCACGAAGATGTCCAAGGAAAACGGCCTTCCGTCGGACGGCTTCACGGCCCTCGCCCAGGACGAGACCGGCGCGCTGTGGCTCTCGGGACCGGCCGGCGTCAGCCGGCTCCAGGGCGACGCGCTCACGCACTTCGGCCGCGCGCAGGGTCTCCCCGGCGAGGAGATCCTGCAGATGCAGATCGACCGCGGGGGCTCTCTGTGGCTGTCGACGCGGCGCGGGGTCGTGCAGGTAAAGCGCACCGCGGGCGAGGTCGACGCCTTCCTTCACCTCTCCGAAGAGCAGGGCCTCAGCCACTACCGCACGGCGTTCACTTTCGAGGACCGCGCGGGCTTCGTGTGGATCGGCACGATCGGCGCGGGCCTCTGCAGATACCGGCAGGACTCCTTCCGGCACGTCACCGGCAAGGAAGGCCTTTCGGACCAGCGGATCTGGCGGATCGCCGAGGCCCGGGACGGCTCCAACGTGTGGCTCGCGACGGACAAGGGCGTCAATGGATACGACGGCCATTCGTTCACGCATCTCCCCGTGCTGAGCCCGACCGGCAAGGATCAGATCCACTCGGTCTACGTCGCGAAGGACGGCACGCTGTGGATCGGGACGGCGACGGCCGGCATCTATCACTACGACGGCGCCCGACTCACGCACGTCGTGCCCGAGGACGGCGCCTCGTTCGGGCGGGTGTGGTCCTTCGCGGAGGATTCCGAAGGGGGACTGTGGATCGGATCGGCGACCGGCGCCGTGCGCTGGGACGGGACGTTCTTCACCCGCCCCTCGGAGCTCCAGAACAGCGCCTTCTACGATCTGACGGCCGGTCCCGACGGAGCCGTGTGGTTCGCGCGGCGGAAGGGCGGCGTGCTGCGGCTCTCCGGCCGGTCGCTCACGCGCCTCGACCCCGCAGGTCCGATCGGCAAGGCCGAGGTGAACCGGCTCTACTTCGACCCGCACGGCCGGCTGTGGATCGGGACGCGCACGGGCATTGCCGTCCACGACGGCGGGCAGCTGTTCTTCATCGACGAGGACGACGGCCTGAGCAACCCGCTCGTCTTCTCCCTCTCGCCGGACTCTCTCGGGTCCGTGTGGGCCGCCACGGAGAAGGGCCTCAACCGCGTGACGCTGGGCCCGGGCAAGGACGCCGTGCCGCGCGTGGACGCTTACGGCACGGAAGAGGGCCTCAAAGCCGCGGACTTCAATCAGGGCACGGGCCTCTGGGACTCTCACGGCCGCGGCTACTGGGGGACGGGCAAGGCTCTGTGCATGCTGGCCGCCGTGCCGCCTCTCACCGCCCTGCCGGCGCCGCCGCCCGTCCAGCTGGTCGGGCTGGATCTGCGCAAGGAGCCCGTCGACTGGGCCGAGCTCGCGTCGAAACCGAAGGACGGCCCGTTCAAGGACGTCGTGTTCCAGGGTGTCGTGCCGTTCCTGAACCTGCCCGAGGGGCTCGATCTTCCGCACGACGTGGCCGATATCGGGTTCCACGTCTCCGCCGTGGACTGGGGGCACGCGCACCGCATCGAGTACCAGTCGATGCTCGCGAACGGCCGCGGCGCCGACTGGGGCCCGGCTTCCCGGGAACGCACGGCGACCTACACGAACCTTCCTCCCGGCTCGTACGTCTTCCGCGCCCGCGCCCGCATCGGTACCGGCGATTGGGGCCCGGCCGTCGACCTCGCGTTCCGGGTGCTTCCGCCCTGGTGGCTCACCGTGTGGGCGAAGGCGCTGTGGTCCGTCCTGGGCCTCGCGGCCGTCGCGGGGCTCGTCAAGCTGCGCGTCCGCTCGCTCGAGAAGCGGCGGGCCGAGCTGGAGACGCTCGTCGAGGTGCGCACGGCCGAGCTCGAGCGCGAGAAGGAGCGGGCCCTCGACGCCAGCCGCGCCAAGAGCCTGTTCCTCGCGAACATGAGCCACGAGCTGCGCACGCCGCTGAACGCCGTCCTCGGGTTCGCGCAGCTCCTGAACCGATCGAGCGATCTGAGCCGCCGGCACCAGGAGGAGCTCGGCATCATCCAGCGCTCCGGCGAGCACCTCCTCGGCCTCATCGACGACGTGCTGTCGCTCTCGAAGATCGAGGCGCGGAGCTTCACGCGCGTGGACCGTCCGTTCGATCTCCACGAGCTGCTGGCGGCCGTGCAGTCCATCGTGCGCGTGCGGGCGGACGCCAAGGATCTCGAGCTGGCCTTCGAGCTCGGCAGCTCCTTTCCGCGCACCGTGAACGCGGACGCCGGCAAGCTGCGCCAGGTGCTCATCAACCTCCTCGGCAACGCGGTGAAGTTCACGGAGCGCGGCCGCGTGACGCTCCGCGCGCGCTGGACGAACGGCCGCGCCACGTTCGAGATCGAGGACACGGGTCCGGGCATCTCCGAGGAGGAGCTGGGCAAGCTGTTCCGCGCGTTCAGCCAGACGGAGTCCGGCCTGAGCGCCAAGGAAGGCACGGGCCTCGGGCTCGTGATCAGCCGGCAGATCGTGAGGCTGATGGGCGGGGACGTCTCGGTGAAGAGCACCGTGGGCGTGGGCACGACGTTCACGTTCGACGTGGAGCTGCCCGCGTCCGAGGC
This sequence comes from Acidobacteriota bacterium, assembly GCA_016789625.1. Classification (GTDB taxonomy): domain Bacteria; phylum Acidobacteriota; class Thermoanaerobaculia; order UBA5066; family UBA5066; genus JAEUQS01. The sequence goes on from JAEUQS010000724.1 coordinate 7,751, forward strand.
CGCCATCGCGCCCCGGAAGAGGCGGAAGGTGCTCTCCCTCGCTCCCGATCAGCCGGCGCTCCGGATTCTCGTGGTGGACGACACACCCGAGAACCGGCTGCTCCTGATGCGGCTCCTCGGCGACGCGGGCTTCGATGTGCGGGAGGCCGTGAACGGCGCGGACGCGATCGCGGCGTGGGAGACGTGGAAGCCACACCTCGTATTCATGGACATGCGGATGCCGGTGATGGACGGGCGCGAGGCGACGGCGCGGATCCGGGAACGCGAGAAGGCGGAGGGCGAAAGCCCGACACCCATCGTGGCGCTCACGGCCAGCGCGCTCGAGCACGAGCGGGAGGAGCTGGCGTCGAGCGGCGTGAGCGGCTTCCTGCCCAAGCCGTTCGTGGTGGACGACCTCTTCGCCGCGCTCGCGCAGCACACGGGCGTGCGCTATCGCTACGCCGACGACGCGGATCCGTCGGGACCGCTGCCGGCCGCGCTGCCGGGAGTCGACACCGCCGCGGGACTGCGCCGCGCGTCGGGCAACGCGCTCCTCTACCGCCAGCTTCTCGGACAGGCCGTCCGCGAGCTGGGGGGCGCGGTGCCTCGGATCGAGGCGCTGCTGGCGCAGGGAGGGGCTGGAGCGGGAGATCTGATCCACACGCTGAAGGGCAGCTCGGCGACGCTGGGGATGCGCCGGGTCGCGGAGGAGCTCGGCGCATTGGAGGAAAGTCTTCGGAAGAGTCCGGAGAGCCGGCCGGAGCTCTTGCCGCTCGCGGCCGCGATCGAGGAGGTGCGCACCGGTTGCGAGGATCTGCTCGTCGTCGTGGCGACTGCGCCTGCCGTCGCGTCTTCGGGTCCAGTAGATGCCGGCCGTGCGAAAGAGGCACTCGAAATCGCGGGCCGCCTGCGGGGCCTTCTCGAGGAAGGCAGCCTCGACGCCCCCACGGAGGTCGCCAGGCTGAAAGCCGTCCTCGGGGAGCAGCTCGCGGACCTCGTCTCGCAGCTCGAGGATGCCGCCTCACGCCTCGACGTTCCTGCGGCGCTCGCGGTGCTGTCGGAGCTCGAGGCTCGAGCGCTTCCCGGTCAGAGGAGCGCACCGCGCAGCACCACGGCCGCGACGGTGAAGTAGATGATGAGCCCCGAGACGTCGACGAGCGTCGCGACGAACGGGGCCGAGGCGCTGGCGGGGTCGAAGCCGAGCCTGCGGATGAGGAACGGCAGCATCGAGCCCGCGATGGTCCCCCACAGGACGACCCCGACGAGGCTGATCGAGACCGTCGTCGCGATGAGGAGGTAGTGGGGACCGTAGGTGTGGAACAGGCCCTCCCACACCGCGATCCGGACGAAGCCGATGACGGCGAGGAGCGCTCCGAGCGCGAGGCCCGCCATCGCTTCGCGGCGGATCACGCGCCACCAGTCCTTGAGCCCCACCTCGCCCAGCGCCATCGCGCGGATGACGAGCGTCGTCGCCTGGCCGCCCGAGTTGCCGCCGCTGGAGATGATCAGGGGCACGAAGAGCGCCAGAACCACGGCCTTCGCGATCTCCTCCTCGAAGTGGCCCATCGCGCTCGCGGTGAGCATCTCGCCGATGAAGAGGGCCGAGAGCCAGCCGGCGCGCTTCTTCACCATCGCGGGGAGCCCGGTTCCCAGGTAGGGCGTACCGAGGGCCTCCATGCCGCCGACCTTCTGGATGTCCTCGGTGGCCGCGTTGCGGACGACGTCGATGATGTCGTCCACCGTGACGATGCCCTTGATGCGGCCCTCCCGATCGACGACGGGCACCGCCTGCAGATTGTGCTGGGCGATGATTCGGGCGACCCCCTCCTCGTCGAGATCCTCGGGCACCGAGATGACGTCGCGCTCCATCACATCCGACAGGGCGCGATCCCCCGGCGCGCGAAAGAGGTCCCGGAAGGAGACGACCCCCACGAGCCGCTGGCCCGTGTCCACGACGTACGCGTTGTAGATGGTCTCGAGCTGCTCCTGGGCCTGGCGCCTCAGGTAGCGAACGGCCTCCTCCACGGTCATCTCGGGCCGCAGCCGCGCGAACCGCGTACTCATGAGCCCGCCGGCCACGTCCTCGGCGTAAACGAGGAGAGCGGAAACCTCGTGCCGGGCCACCTCGTCGAGGAGGGCGAGCAGCTCGGCACGGCGGTCTGCCTCCTCGACCGTCTGGATCAGGTCGGCGGCATCGTCGGGCGGAAGCACCCGCATCCAGAGCCGGCGCTCGGCCGCGGGCATGCTCTCGAGAAGCTGGGCCTGATCGGCCGCGGAGAGCTCCAGGAAGAACTCGTCGGCATCGGCCCTCTCGAGGAGCCTGAACCCCTCCAGCCTCTCCGCCGGAAGGAGCAGGCTCCAGGCGTCGCGGAGCTCGACCGGCGTGAGAACGGCCGTACTGGCGGTCACGCCGGGCGGCAAGCAATCGTCGAGCCGTGAGGGCGCCGGCCGCCGGAGCGGCCTCGGCCGGCGGGCGCGCACCGAGGGGAAGCGCTACTCCGGCTTGCGGATCAGCGCGTGCAGCCGGTCGAAGTCGACGGGCTTGGCAATGTGGTCATCGAACCCGGCTTCCAGCGCCCGCGCCCGCGCCTCGGCCCCCGAGTGCCCTGTGAGCGCCACGAGCGTGATGCACGGCCCCAGAGCCTCGCGCAGCCGGCGCGCCACCTCGTGGCCGTCCACGTCCGGGAGGCCGAGGTCCACGAGGGCCACGTCCGGACGCTCTCTCACCGCGATCTCGACGCCTTCCGTCCCGCTCCCCGAAACCGCCACCTGGTGCCCGTCGAGCTCCAGCAGCTCCTTGAGGGCCTCCCGCGTGTCGGCGCTGTCCTCGATGAGGAGAACGCGCCGGCCGCCCGCTGCGGGCGGTGCGGCCGCGGTCGAGGCGCCGGGTTCGGGAGCCGCCGGCACCGGAGCGGGGATTCGCGCCGAGGACGGGGGCCTCCTCCGGAAGCGCGCCGCGCGCGTCAGCTCCCCGGCCGTGCGGATGAGGTCGGCGGGCTCCAGCGGCTTCACGAGGTGCGCGTCGAAGCCCGCCGCGAGGGCCAGGTTCCGCTCCTCCTCACGGGCGTACGCGGTGACCGCCAGCGCCGGAACGGCGGCGGCGTTCGAGGAGCGCACGCTGCGGATGAGCGCGATGCCGTCGGCCACGGGCATGCCGATGTCGCTCACGAGAAGATCGTAGGGCTCGTCGCGGACGCGCTGGAGGGCTTCCTCCGTGGAGCCCGCCGTTTCCACGTGCGCTCCCGCCCCGCGCAGGATCTCGCGGAGAACCTCGCGGGCGTCGGGCTCGTCGTCGACGACGAGGATCGAGATCCCTTCGAGCGTGGGCTGCCCCGCATCGAAGCTGCGCGCCGACGGACCCTCCGCGAGCACGGGACGCGAAAGGCGCGGCCCGGGAGGCAGCACCGGCAACGAGACCGTGAACGTCGCCCCCTTGTCGAGCCCGGGGCTCTCGACGGAGACGCCCCCGCCGTGCAGCTCGGCGATGTGCCGCACGAGCGCGAGCCCGATGCCCAGACCTCCCTGCGAGCGCGTGGTGGAGCTGTCGGCCTGCCGGAACCGGTCGAACACGTGCTTGATGAACGCTGGGCTGATGCCGCGCCCGTCGTCCTTCACCGTGATGCGGAGCCGCTCGGCGGGCCGCTCCAGCCGGACCTCGACCCGGCCCCCTTTGGGCGTGAACTTGAGCGCGTTCGTCACGAGGTTCCACACCACCTGCTGGAGGCGGTCCGCGTCGCCGGCCATGGGCGCCATCTCCTCGACCTCGGGAGCGATGTGGAGCGTCAGCGCGATGCCCTTGGCCTCGGCCGCGGGGAGCATGGCGTCGAGCACGGCCCGCGCGACCGACGCCGGCACCACCTCGCCGGGATCCAGGCTGAGCTTGCCCGCGATGATGCGCGAGACGTCGAGGAGATCCTCGATGAGCCGGGCCTGCACCTTCACGGTGCGCTCGATGACGGCGAGGCCGTGCGCGAGCTGGCCGGCCGAAGGGGGTCCCTTCGTGCCCTTGAGGAGCCGCACCCAGCCCAGGATCGCGGTGAGCGGTGTGCGCAGCTCGTGCGAAAGCGTCGTGAGGAACTCGTCCTTCAGGCGGTTGGCCTCGCGCGCCTCGCCGATGAGCGTGTTCTCGAGCGCGATCGAGGTGACCTGCGCGAGCTGCGTGAGAAGGCTTTCGTCCTCGGCGCTGAACGTTCTGGGGGAGCCGCCGGCCACGGCCAGCCAGCCCATGTTGCGGCCGTCGCGTCCCGTGAGCGGGGCCGCGAGGCGCGACCGCGCCGCGCGCTGCGGACCGGTGCCTCCGGCCGGCTCTTCTGCCGAGAAGCGCGCGGGCTTCTGCTCCGCGGGGAGGCTCCCCGTGAACGCGGCCGCCTCCTCGAGCGCGCGCCTCCGGTCGTGAGGCCCCGCGTCGGCGAGCGACACCGCCGACATGATCCGCATCGTCCCCGGCTCGAGATACGCGAGCGTGACGGCCTCGTCGGCGCCCACGAGCTCGCGCGAGAAGGAGGTCGCGACGTCCAGCATCTCCGTGAGCGTGAGCGCGCCGTTGATCGCGAGGGACGCGCGGGACAGCTGGTGGAGCTGCTCGGCGCGGCGCCTCAGCGCCTCGGCCTGGCGGCTGATCTGCCGGGCCTTCTTGAAGAGGTCGAGGAAGACCCCCACCTTGGATCGCAACACCTCGGCCCGGACGGGTGTCGTGATGAAGTCCACGGCTCCCAGCGCATAGCCGGTGGCCGAGAACTCCACGTCGTCGAGGGCGGTGAGAAAGATGATGGGTGTGTGCTCCGAGCTGGGCCGCTGACGGATCAGCCCGGCCGTCTCGAAGCCGTCCATGTCGGGCATGCGGACGTCGAGGAGGATCACCGCGAACTCGCGGTTCAGGACGAGCCGCAGCGCCTCGCGGCCCGAACGCGCCGTGACGACGTCCTCGGCGAGCCCCTCCAGCACCGCGGAGAGCGTCATGAGCTTCTCCGGGCTGTCGTCGACGAGGAGGATGCTCGCCCGGGTCGTCATGGCACCTTCAACGGTACAGCCAGGCTCTCATCACCGAAAGCATGTGATCGGGGTCGACGGGCTTGGAGAGGTAGTCCCAGGCCCCGGCCTCGAGCGTCTTCTCGCGGTCCCCTTTCATGGCCTTGGCCGTGACCGCGATGATCGGGAGATCCTTGAACCGCGGGTTCTTGCGAATCGCGCGCATCGTGTCGTAGCCGTCCATGTCCGGCATCATCACGTCCATCAGGACGATGTCGATCTCGGGCACGCGCTCGAGCGTCGAGATCGCCTCGCGCCCCGTCTCGGCCGAGAGAACCTCCATGTTCTGCCTTTCGAGAACGCTCGTCAGCGCGAAGATGTTGCGGATGTCGTCGTCCACGACGAGGACCTTCTTGCCGGCGAGCACGAGCTTGCTCTCGTAGAGCGCTTCGATCGTCTCGCGCCTCTCGGGAAGGAGCTCGCTCACGGGCACGTGCAGGATCATCACGGTCTGGTCCAGCAGCCGCTCGAGCGACTGGACGCGGCGAATCGGCGTCACCGAGGTCAGCTTCGCGACGAGCGCGTCGGCCTTGCGGCTCTGAGGCGAAGGCGAGTACACGACGATCGGAATTCCCCGCCGGGCACAGAGCCGGGCGGCATCCAGGAGCGCGTGGCCCGGCACGGAATCGACGGTCTCCCCCACGGGCACCACGAGGCAGCCGGGCTGCTTCTCTTCGAGAGCCCCCAGCAGCTCGTTGCCCGGAGACGCCGCACGAACCTCGGCGCCGATGCCCGCGAGCGTCCCGAGAAGGTCGTCTGTGCCGGGCCGCGTCACCACGAGGACGTTCCGCGGGGGCGTCTTGAGGAAGTCGCTCAGATCCTGGAACACCTTCTCGAGGGAGCTCTTCTCCACGATGGGCTTGTTGAGGACCCCGAGCGCCCCGAGCTCGAAGCCCCGGTGGCTCTCCTCCTCGGTCGTGATGACGTGCACGGGGATGTGGCGCGTCGCGGTGTCGCTCTTCAGCCGGTCCAGCACCCTCCAGCCGTCGATGTCGGGGAGGCGGATGTCGAGCGTGATGGCGTCGGGGCGCCGCTCCCGGGCGAAGACGAGCGCGTCGGCCCCGCGCGGGGTGACGATGCCCTTGAAGCCCATCTCACGGGCCTGATCCAGGAGCACCCGGGCGAAGCTCTCGTCGTTGTCGACGATGAGGAGCACGCGCTCGCCGGCATGGATGTCCTCTCGGTCGTCGCTCAGATAGAGCGGCGAGTTCTCGGCGGCGGGCGGCAGCGCTTTCACCGCGATCGGCGCCGAGAGGGACGCCGGCGCGACCTGAGGCTCCGGCCGCGAGACCGGCTTGGGCACGTACGCCTGGGGCAGGTACAGCGTGAACGTCGAGCCCTTGCCCGTTTCCGACACGAGCCGGATCTCGCCGCCCAGGAGCCCGGCGATCTCGCGGCTGATGGCGAGTCCGAGGCCGGTTCCGCCGTACTTGCGGCTCGTGGAGCCGTCGGCCTGCTGGAAGGCCTCGAAGATGATCCCCTGCTTCTCGGCCGGGATGCCGATGCCGGTGTCCGAGACGGAGATGGCGATCACCGACCGGGCGCGGTTGAGCGAGTCGAGCTCCGGGCTCCAGCCGCTCGTGGCCCTCATGATCTCGAGCTTCACGCCGCCGTGCTCGGTGAACTTCACGGCGTTCGAGAGCATGTTCTTGATGACCTGCTGAACGCGCTTCACGTCGGTCGCGACCGACCTCGGGAGCATCGGGTCGAGGCGCACCTCGAAGGTCAGTCCCTTGGCCTCGGCCACGTGGCGGAACGTGCGCTGGACGTAGTCGTCGAGGTCCCGGAAGCGCACGTCGCCGACATCGATGACGACCGTGCCCGACTCGATCTTGGAGAGATCCAGGATGTCGTTGATGAGGTTGAGGAGATCGTTGCCGGCCGAGTGGATCGTCTTGGCGAACTCCGTCTGCCGGGCGCTGAGGTTGCCGTCGGGGTTCTTGGAGAGCTGGTCCGAGAGGATCAGCAGGCTGTTGAGCGGCGTGCGGAGCTCGTGCGACATGTTCGCCATGAACTCCGACTTGTACTTGGACGTGAGCGCGAGCTGCTTGGCCTTCTCCTCGAGCGCCTGGCGGGCCTGCTCCACCTCGCGGTTCTTGCGCTCGACCTCGGCGTTCTGCTGAACGAGGAGACCGGCCTTCTCCTCGAGCTCCTGGTTCGTCTTGCGCAGGACCTCCTGCTGGCTCTGGAGCTCGCGAGCGAGCGACTGCGACTGCTCGAGGAGGTCTTCCGTGCGGGTGTTGGCCTGGATGGTGTTGAGCACGATGCCGATCGATTCCATGAGCTCGTGCAGGAACACCTGGTGCGTCATCGAGAACCGCTCGAAGGACGCGAGCTCGAGGACGGCCTTGACCTTGCCCTCGAAGACGACGGGCAGCACGATGACGTTCGCGGGACGCGCCTCGCCGAGCGCCGACGAGATGCGCACATAGTCGTCGGGCACGTTCGAGAGGAGGAGCATCCGGTTCTCGACGGCGCACTGTCCGATGAGGCTCTCTCCGAGCGCGTAGACCTCTTTCTGTCCCGAGGTCGCGTAGCTCGCGAGGAGGCGCAGCTCCCGACCCTCGGCCGACAGGGTGTAGAAGACGCCCTGCTGCGCGGAGACCACCGGGGCGAGCTCCGAAAGAATGAGGCGGCCCACAGTGAGGAGATCCCGCTGCCCCTGGAGCATCCGGCTGAACTTCGCGAGGTTGGTCTTGAGCCAGTCCTGCTCGCTGTTCTTCAGCGTCGTGTCCTTGAGGTTCCGGATCATCTCGTTGATGTTGTCCTTGAGCGCGGCGACCTCGCCCAGCGCCTCGACCGTGATCGAGCGCGTGAGGTCGCCCTTGGTGACGGCCGTCGCCACCTCGGCGATCGCGCGGACCTGGGTCGTCAGGTTCGCCGCGAGCTGGTTGACGTTGTCGGTGAGGTCCTTCCACGTTCCGGCCGCGCCGGGCACCTTCGCCTGGCCCCCGAGCTTCCCTTCGACACCCACCTCGCGGGCCACCGTGGTCACCTGCGCGGCGAACGTCGCGAGCGTCGAGATCATTCCGTTGATCGTGTCGGCGAGAGCGGCGATCTCGCCCTTGGCGTCGACGGTGAGCTCCTGCTCGAGATCGCCGTTCGCGACGGCGGTGACGACCTTGGCGATGCCGCGCACCTGGTTCGTGAGGTTGCCGGCCATGGAGTTGACGTTGTCGGTGAGGTCCTTCCACGTGCCCGAGACGCCCGGCACGTAGGCCTGGCCTCCGAGCTTGCCCTCTGTGCCGACCTCGCGCGCCACGCGCGTCACCTCGGCCGCGAAGGACGAGAGCTGGTCGACCATCGTGTTGACGGTGTTCTTCAGCTCCAGGATCTCGCCCTGCACGTCGACGGTGATCTTCTTCGAGAGGTCGCCCTTGGCGACGGCCGTCGTGACGGCCGCGATGTTGCGCACCTGGCCCGTGAGGTTTCCGGCCATGAAGTTGACGTTCTCGGTGAGGTCCTTCCACGTGCCCGAGACGCCTTCGACGCGCGCCTGACCCCCGAGCTTGCCCTCGGTGCCGACCTCGCGCGCCACGCGCGTCACCTCCGACGCGAACGAGCGGAGCTGGTCGACCATCGTGTTGATGGTGTCCTTCAGCTCCAGGATCTCGCCGCGGACGTCGACGGTGATCTTCTTGGAGAGGTCGCCGCGCTGCACGGCCGTGGTCACGGCGGCGATGTTGCGCACCTGGCCCGTGAGGTTGCCGGCCATGAAGTTGACGTTGTCGGTGAGGTCCTTCCAGGTGCCGGCGACGCCGCGCACGTCGGCCTGTCCCCCGAGCTTTCCTTCCGTGCCCACCTCGCGGGCGACGCGCGTCACCTCCGAAGCGAACGACGACAGCTGGTCCACCATCGTGTTGACGGTGTTCTTGAGCTGCAGGATCTCGCCTTTCACGTCCACGGTGATCTTCTTGGACAGATCGCCCTTGGCCACGGCCGTCGTGACCTCGGCGATGTTGCGCACCTGCGCCGTGAGGTTGCCGGCCATGGAGTTGACGGAGTCGGTCAGATCCTTCCACGTGCCCGCGACGTCGCGGACCTCGGCCTGTCCGCCCAGCTTGCCCTCCGTGCCGACCTCGCGCGCGACGCGCGTCACCTCGGCCGCGAAGGACGACAGCTGGTCGACCATCGTGTTGATGGTGTTCTTCAGCTCCAGGATCTCGCCCTTGACGTCCACTGTGATCTTCTTGGAGAGATCGCCCTTCGCGACGGCCGTGGTGACGCCGGCGATGTTGCGCACCTGCGCCGTGAGGTTGCCGGCCATGGAGTTGACGGAGTCGGTGAGGTCCTTCCAGGTGCCGGCCACGCCGCGCACGTCGGCCTGTCCGCCGAGCGCGCCCTCGGTGCCGACCTCCCGCGCGACGCGGGTCACCTCGGACGCGAAGGACGACAGCTGGTCGACCATGGTGTTGATGGTGTTCTTGAGCTCGAGGATCTCGCCCTTGACGTCGACGGTGATCTTCTTGGTGAGGTTTCCGTTCGCGACGGCCGTCGTGACGTCGGCGATGTTGCGCACCTGCGCCGTGAGGTTGCCGGCCATGAGGTTGACGTTGTCGGTGAGGTCCTTCCACGTGCCCGCGACGCCCTTGACCTCGGCCTGACCGCCGAGCTTTCCCTCCGTGCCCACCTCGCGCGCGACGCGCGTCACCTCCGAGGCGAAGGACGACAGCTGGTCGACCATGGTGTTGACCGTGTTCTTGAGCTCCAGGATCTCGCCGCGGACGTCGACTGTGATCTTCTTGGAGAGATCGCCGTTGGCCACGGCCTTGGTGACGTCGGCGATGTTGCGGACCTGCCCCGTCAGGTTGCCGGCCATGAGGTTGACGTTGTCGGTGAGGTCCTTCCACGTGCCGGCCACGCCGCGCACGTCGGCCTGACCGCCCAGCTTCCCTTCCGTGCCGACCTCGCGCGCGACGCGTGTGACCTCCGAAGCGAACGAGCGGAGCTGGTCGACCATCGTGTTGACGGTGTCCTTCAGCTCCAGGATCTCGCCCTCGACGTCGACGGTGATCTTCTTGGTGAGGTCGCCGTTCGCGACGGCCGTGGTGACCGCCGCGATGTTGCGGACCTGGGCCGTGAGGTTGCCGGCCATGAGGTTGACGTTGTCGGTGAGGTCCTTCCACGTGCCCGCGACGCCCTTCACCTTGGCCTGGCCGCCCAGCTTGCCCTCGGTGCCGACCTCGCGCGCGACGCGCGTGACCTCCGAAGCGAACGTCGAGAGCTGCGTGACCATGGTGTTGACCGTCTTGGCGGTCTTGAGGAACTCGCCTTCGAGCGGCCGGCCCTCGCGCTCGAGCGCCATCATCTGCGAGAGGTCGCCCTTGGCGACGGCGCCGATGACGCGGGCGGTTTCCGTCGTGGGGTGCACGAGGTCCTCGATGAGCTCGTTGACGAACCCGATCGAGGCGGCCCAGGCGCCCGGGGCGTCGCCGAGGAACGCGCGCTGGTTGAGGCGGCCCTGCTTGCCGACGGCGCGCCCCAGCCGTTCCAGCTCGCGGGCCATGCGCTCGTTGAGGTCCACGACGTCGTTGAACGCGTCGGCGACCCGCGCGTCGACGCCGGTGGCGTCTTCCGGAAGGCGCACGCTGAAGTCGCCGCGCTTGAGCCGGTTGAGCGCCGCGAGGAGCTGGCGCTGGGGGTTGGCCGCGCTCGCCGCGTCCCGATCGTTCGGGGCCGGCGGAGGAGGCGGCGGTGGAGCTGACGCCCGCCCGCCGTTCGATTTCTTCGAGGTCGACTCGGGTTTCATGGTTCCTCCCAACGATGCGGCGAATCACAGCGGCACGATTCGAGACGGCTCTTCCGTGACGACTCTTCCAAAGACCGACTCCGCAGGGACCGGGAAACCAATCGGAGGGGCGGACAGTACGTTCGTGCGCAGCTGATTTCAAGGCTTCCGGAGCGTTTCGGCGGCGTTTACGCGGTGGCGAAAGATCCTGGCAGGACGCTTGCGACGCCCCTGCCATGAAGAAAGACGTGATTCCCGGCGAGCCCACCCTGCGCGACGAAGCGCTCGACCGCATCAAGGCCCTCCTCGCGGACATGGACGTCGCGATGCTCACCACGGAGTCGTCCGATGCCGAGCTGCGCAGCCGGCCCATGACCCTCGAGAAGCGCGAGTTCGACGGCGAGCTCTACTTTCTGGCGTCGAGCTCGATGACGGCCCGCAAGGACATCGCTGCGTTCCCGCGCGTGAACGTGTCCTGCACGGACTCGAAGAACCACCGCTATCTCGCGCTCTCCGGGGATGCCGAATGGCTCGACGACCGCGAGCGAATCCGCGCGATGTGGCGCACGTGGTACAGCGCGTTCTTCCCGGGCGGACCCGAGGATCCCGGGCTCGGCCTCATCCGCATCCGGGTGACCTGGGCCGAGTACTGGGACTCGCCGGGTACGATGGCTCTCGTGTGGAGCCTCGCCAAGTCGGTCGTCACCGGGGGGCACCCCGAGACCGCAACCGAGCACCACGGTTCCGTGCGGCTCGACGGGACGCCGGTGTGAATCCGCTCCAGAGCGGCCTCGCTCTCGCGGGGTTCGTGCTGTTGTCGTTTCTGGGTGCCCTTCCGGGCATCTTTTTCAGACCGGGTGCCTTTTCAACGCGCTCGAGAAGCCTTCGTGGAACCCGCCGGCCTTCGTGTTCGGCCCCGTCTGGACGCTGCTCTACACGGCGATGGGCGTCGCGATCTGGCTCGTATGGAGGGCCGGGGCGCTCGACAGGACGACGGCCCTGCTCTTCGGCGCGCAGCTTCTGCTCAACGCCTTGTGGACCGTCATCTTCTTCGGCCTCGACCGGCCCGGTCTCGCCGTCCTCGACATCGTCCTGCTTCTCGCGCTGATCGTCGTCGTGGCCCTGCGCTTCCACGCGCGGGTGCCGCTCGCGGGCTGGCTCTTCGCGCCTTACGCGGCGTGGGTCGCCTTCGCGACCGCGCTCAACGTCTCGATCTGGCGCCTCAACTCCTGATTCTCAGAGCTGATGCCGGAGAAGGCCGGCCGTCCACTCGGCCATCCGCTCGCCGCGCGGCCGGTTCTTCCACTCGGCGAACGTGATGAGACGGGCCCGGCTGCGGTCTTCCTCGAAGATCGCGCTCTGCTTGAGCGCGAAGGCTTCGTCGAGGACGTTCAGGTTCGCTTCGTCGTTCAGCCGGAACGAGCGATTGTCGAAGTTCGTGGACCCCACAGAGACCCACAGGTCGTCCACGATCATGACCTTGCAGTGATACATGGTGGGCTCGAACTCGAGGATCTCGACCCCGGCTTCGAGGAGATCGCCCCACCTCGAGCGCGAGGCCTTGCGAACGAGCTCGGTGTCGATCTCCTTGCCGGGGACGATCACCTCGACCCGCACCCCGCGCTTTCGGGCCGCGACGAGCATCTCCACGGCGAGGTCGTCGGGAACGAAATAGGACGCCGCGATGCGGATGCTCTTCCGCGCGGACGAGATGGAGAGGAGATACATGAGCCTCACGCTCTCGCTGCCCTCGCCGGGAGCGCTCTTGAACATCTGCGCCCGGGCCCCCTCGGCGGAAGCGGTCTGCTCCGGAAAGTAGGCGTCTCCGTGCAGGACCCTGCCCGTCCCCTCGATCCAGTTGTCGAGAAAGGCCGACTGCATCTGGGCGACCACCGGGCCTTCGACGCGGTAGTGGGAGTCCCGCCATTCCTCTTTGGTGCGGGCGTTCCCGTTCCATTTGTCGGCGATCCCCACGCCACCGGTGAAGCCCACGCGTCCATCGACGATGAGGAGCTTGCGGTGGGTCCGGTTGTTCATGCGGGAGAGGTTGTAGAAGCGGGGCGGGTGGTACTTGTGAATCGAAACGCC
>JAEUQS010000779.1 GCA_016789625.1 Acidobacteriota bacterium
GATCGCCGTCGCCGCGGAGCGCTCGCTCTCGCTTCTCCACGACATCGAGGACGCCGTGAACCAGCAGACGGCCGAGAGCCACCGCCTCGTGGCCGTGCTGTCGGAGGTCGCGGGCGGAAGCCGCGAGACGCTGGAATCCGCGGCTTCGGTGGAGGACGCCGCCGCCGCTCTCGACGCGCTTGCGGGATCGCTGGAAGACGAGGCACGGCGGTTCCGCATGACGAGCGCGGCCGGGAAGCCCGCGCTCGCGACAGCCTTCGAGAGCTGACGGTCGAAGCAGCCCTGGTGGGGGGCCTGGGGGGATCGAGAAACCCCCAGGATCGAGAAACCCCCAGGATCAATTCAGCCAGTCACGCTGACGGCCTGCCCCCGGTGGGGGGCTGGGGGGATCGAGAAACCCCCAGGATCAAATTCAGCCCGTCACGCCGCGCCGGCGGGTACCGGGACGGCCTCGGGCGCGGGACGGGGCGGCATCACGGGGAGCGGACCGCCGATCGGCTTCGGCCGCACCACGTAGGTCCACGCGTTCGCGGCCTCGGCCTTCACCCAGCGTACGAGCCCGTGCGCGAGCATCACGGCGGCCGCGGAGCGCACCGAGAACCCCACGAAGCCCGGGACGCGGCCCGCGTTGTGGTTGCCGTAGATGCCGAGCTCCTTCTTCCGCTTCGCGATCGAGATGAGCCGGCGCTGGTAGAAGCGCATCGGGTAGAACGCGATCTCCGAGCCGTCCTGGAAGAACGGCGGCAGGCTCAGCCTGTCGGCCGACCATCTGTAGATGGGGATGACCGCCACCATGTAGTAGAGCGCCGTGTCGATGAGGAACGAGGTCGTCATCGTGTCGTAGTCGCCCATCAGGTGGTACTTGTCCTGGTAGATCGTCTCGAAGAAGAACTTGAAGAAGCGGTGGTAGCGCTTGTTGTGGAGGTCGTACTCCATCGACATCTTCTCTTGGGGCGCGCCCTCGAGAGCCATCTTGATGAGCTCCACGCGGGTGTGCACGGAGAACGCCATCTGGTCGAGGCCGGGCGAGTAGAAGGGGTCGATGAAGCCGCCGGCATCTCCCACACACGTCCAGCCCGGTCCGACGAAGGTGTCGACGAAATAGGGCAGGTTGCCGAAGTAGCGGCAGTCGTCGGGTATCGCCTCGGCGTGCTCGAGGAGCTCCTTCGTGAGCGGGTTCGCGTCCAGGAACTTCTCGAGCTTGTCGAGCGGGGTCGTTCCCTCGGGCGAGACGAGCCGCTTGTCCCACACGAGGCCCACGGAGGTCTCGCCGCCCTTGAGCGGGATGAACCAGATCCAGTAACCCCAGCCCGTGAAGTGGTTCGTGGCGAGGCGCCGCGCGGCGATGGTGCGGCGCGCGAAGGGATCCGTCGGGTCCGTGCCGACGACCTCGGGGCCGTCCATGTCCTTCACGCCGCGGTAGCGCACCCAGATGGACGCGGTGGGATGCGCCTCGTTGACCTTCACGCCGCCGCGCTTCCTCGCGAGGAGCGCCTGGCGGCCGGTGGCGTCGACGACCCATCTGCAGCGGATCGTCCTGCGGCCTTCCTTCGTCTCCACGACGACGGTGTTGCCCTCGTTCCCGTTGAGAGTGAAATCCACGACCTTGGCCGGGCGCATCACCTCTGCGCCCTCGCTCTTCGCGAGGCCGAGGACGTGCTCGTCGAGGCGGGCCCGGTCGAGCTGGAACGACGGGGTCCGCGCGAGCTGCGTGGGGCCGACCTCCGAAGCTTCGCGGAGGGACGTGACGTTCTCGTTGTGGAACCAGTAGCGGAAGGCCTGCTTCGGCAGCTGGTCGCGCGAGAGGTAGTCGTAGAGCTTCAGGACGCGGGTGAGAAAGTACGACGAGACCTCGACGGTCGACTCCCCGACCTTCCAGTCGAACTCCTCGCCCTTCTCGATCACGGTCACGCGGACGCCCGGAATGCGGCGGCGGAGGAGGACGGCCGTGGAGGCTCCGGCAATGGCCCCGCCGATCACGACGACGTCCGTGTCGAACGCCGGATCCGGCACGAAAGGAGCTTCCATCATTCCCTTGGACATGGCCTTCTTCATCACGAGCCGATTATAGGAACGTCGAAGAACGCGCGCTCCTCAGGCGATCGGGGGATTACTTCTGGGTCAGGACCACGGTCTGGTCCACGCCGGGAACGGGAGAGATCTCCTCCGTTCTCCCCGACGGCCAGCGAACGGTCAGCGACTTCAGCGAGCCCGCCTTGCCGAGCCCGAGGTGCACGATGGGGCTCGCGGACCCGAGGTAGCTGCTCGCGTTCGAGGTTTCCCGCATGAGCGTTCGCCCGTCCTCCAGCACGGCGGTGACCCGCGTGCCGATGGCGTCCGGGTTGCCGCCCGTGCCGCGGAGCTTGAGACGCAGGAAGTGCTCGCCCTCCTTGCGGCTCCCCAGGAAGAGAGCCTCGGGAGCCTGCACGGAGCGCACGAAGAGATCCAGCGCTCCGTCGCCGTTCGCATCGAACGCCACCGCGCTCCGCCCGTTCGTGGTGAGGTCCAGCCCCTCCACGAACGAGCGCTCCCGGAACGCGGCCTTGCCGTCGTTCACGAAGAAGACGTCGCGCTCGTTGCCGTGGACGCCGCGGCCCTTGCGATCGAACGTCTTCTTCAGCTCGATGTAGTCGTCCCAGAACACCAGCGTCTCCCACCAGAACTCGAACTCGCGGTCCCGGTCGCGGCCGTCGCCCCACATGCCGTTCGAGCCGTAGAGGTCGAGCGCGCCGTCGCCGTCGAGGTCGGCCGCGATCGCGCTCCAGCACCAGGCCGCGACCCGCGCGCCCCCGGCCTCGGGGACGCTCTCCATCTTCGTGCCGCGGTTCAGGAACAGCGAGTTGCCCGCGCACATCTTCTCCATCCACGCGACGGCGAACGGCAGGAAGATGCGGCCGGGCAGCGGGACCGGAAGGCTCGGATAGCTGTGGAGGAAGCCCCACTGCGTGTACGTGCCGGTGGTGTAGAGGTCGAGGCGCGAGTCGCCGTCGAAATCCCCGAACGCGCCCGACATGCCGTAGCCGCGGTCCTCGACACCCCATTTTCCGGTGACGTCGACGAAGCGCTTGCCGCCGTCGTTGCGGTAGAGGTTCTTGAGCCCGAAATCGTTGGTGACGACGAGGTCCTGGAAGCCGTCGCCGTCCACGTCGCCGAAGAGGGCCGTGAGCGACCAGCGGGTGAGCCCGCCGACGCCCCAGGCCTCGGTGACGTTCGTGAAGACGCCCTTGCCGTCGTTGAGGTACAGCTCGTTCCGGCTGCCGTCGTTGGCGTCGAACGGGGGATCCGGCATCTGGCGGTAGTAGTCGCCCGTGCCGCAGACGAAGAGATCGAGGTCGCCGTCGCGGTCGACGTCGGCGAAGCTGAGCGAGCGCTTGGGCTGGGGCACGAGGAGGCCCGACTCCTTCGTCTCGTCACGGAAGGTGCCGTCCTTTCCGTTCAGGAAGAGCCGCACGGGTCCGAACGCGTCGGTGAACGCGATATCGGGATAGCCGTCGGCGTTCACGTCGGCCGCCGCGAGCCCCGTCGACGGCCAGCCGAGCCCGGCCCGGTCCGTCACGTCGGTGAAGCGTCCGTGGCCGTCGTTCTCGTAGAGCATCGATCGCACGCCGTCGCCCACGAAGAGGTCCTCGTCGCCGTCCCGGTCGAAGTCCAGCACCGCGACGCCGGTCCCCGGCCAGATGCCGTCGATGAGCCGGTTCGTGAGGTCCTGCTTCGGATCGTTGCGCTTGGCCCCGAGGCCGGCCGCGAGCGTGGCGTCGTGGAAGCGGGGCGTGACGACGACGTCCTCGCCCAGGTCTTTCCTGATTCTCGCGGCCACGTGGAGCCCCGAGACGCTCGGCGAGACCGACACGAAGACGAGCGCCTTGCGGGTGACGCGCGCGCCGTCGGCACGGAAGCCGTCGACGACGAACGTGACGTTCCCCTCCGTCTCGCCTCCGGTGGGCACATCGTGCGCGGGCCTTCCCGCCACGTCGTACCAGACCCCGTGCAGGCGGTCGAGGTCGCGCCAGGCCCAAGCCGCGATCGCCTCGCCGCCCTCCACCGCGGGCAGGGGATCCTGCGCGTTCACGAGCGCGGGCAGCTCGGTGCCGTTCTTCGTCCACACGGCGCGGCGGGTCGCCTCGATGCCGTCGCGGTAGCGGCCCAGCTTCTCCATCCAGGGCGTGAAGCCCGCGCGGAGCCGGTTCATCGAGGCGTTGAAGTACAGGAAGACGCCGATGCCCGAAAGGGCGAGGGCGACGAGCGTGAGGAGGACCCGGCGTTTCGTCATCAGACTCTCCGTTCGACGCCCAGGAAATCGAAGATGCCGTCCTTGAGCGCCCGGAAGGCCGGGTCGTCCGAGTCGCGCGGCCGGCTCAGGTTCACGTCGACGACCTTGGCGATACGGGCCGGCCGTCTCGTCATCACGGCCACGCGGTCGGCCAGCTCGAGGGCCTCCTCCACGTCGTGCGTCACGAGGAGACACGTCTTGCCGGTCGCCTTCCAGATGCGCGCGATCTCGCGCCGCATCTCGAGCCGGGTGAAGGCGTCGAGAGCGCCGAACGGCTCGTCGAGAAAGAGCACGTCGGATTCGACGGCGAGGGCGCGCGCGAACTCCACACGCTGCTTCATGCCGCCCGAGAGCTCGGCGGGGTAGGCCTTCTCGAAGCCCTCGAGCCCGACGAGGGCGACGTTCTTCGCCACGATCCCGTCGCGCTCCTTCGCGGACCGGTCGAAGAGGCCGAAGCCCACGTTCTCGCTCACGGTGAGCCACGGGAAGATGCCGGTCTCCTGGAACACGAAGACGCGCTTCCTCGACGGCTGCGTGACGGGCGCGCCGTCGATGAGGAGCGTGCCCGTCGTCGTCTTCTCGAAACCGGCGATGCAGTTGAGGAGCGTGGACTTGCCGCAGCCCGAGGGCCCCACGATCGCCACGAACTCGCCGGTCAGCACCTCGAGGTCCACGCCCTCGAGGACGCTCACGGCGCCCTTCTTCGTGCGGAACTCCTTGAAGAGACCTTCGACGCGGATCTTGACGGGACTCGGGCCGCTCAATTCGCCCTCAGGATGCCACGCCGCGTGAGCTCGGCCTTTTCGATGGACCGCATGGCGGCGTCGAGGAGGAGCCCGATGAGGCCGATGACGACCATGGCCGCGAGCACGATGTCGTAGCGCAGGTTGTTGCGCGCGTCGTTCACCTGGAAGCCGAGCCCCGAGGAGACTCCGAGCATCTCGGCCGCGACCACGACGACCCAGGCGATGCCGAGCGTGATGCGGAGCCCCGTGAGGATCTGCGGCATGGCGGCGGGCAGGAGCACCTTCGTCGCGAACCGTAGGCCCGTGACGCCCAGGTTCTGCGCCGACCTCACGTACTTGGTCTCGATGTTGGCGACGGCCGAGGCCGTGGAGGTCGTGATCGAGAAGAACGAGGCGAGGAAGATCAGGAAGATGGCCGCGAGGTCGCTCGGGTCGAACCAGCGCACGCGCCCGAAGAGGAGCGTCGCGATGGGCAGCCACGCGATGGGGGAGATGGGTCTCAGGATCTGGACGGGTGGGTTGAAGAGCTGGTTCAGGACCGCGAAGCGTCCCAGCGCGAGCCCGAGCGGAATGCCCACGAGGGCCGCCAGCGCGAAGCCCCAGGCGACCCGGAACACCGAGGCGACGATGTTCTTGAGGAGAACGCCCTGGAGGAGCAGGTCGCGGAGGCCGAGGAGCGTGAGGTAGGGCCCGGCCACGTCGGTGCGCTTGTTGCCGAGCGTCGCGAGGTGCCACAAGAGGATGAAGAAGGCGATGCCGAGGAAGGGCCGGAGGATCCGGCGAATGCGGCTCAGCATGTCACCGTGCCGGTGCCTTCGGGGGCTGGACGACGAAGCTCGAGTCCACGTAATCGTCGAAGCCGAACGGGTCCTGCGCCGTGACGGGACGGAAGTCGAAGTACCCGAGCTTCTCGGCGTAGCGCTGGATCTCCTCGAAGTCCGGACGCGCCGGCTCGAGCTGCGTGTACTTGACACGGTCGGGAGGCTTGGACAGCACGAACTTCATCAGCTCCGGATCCTGTTTGTAGTACTCCCTGCGCGCGCTGATCGCCGCGGCCTGCATGCGATGTGTCTTGCCGAACTCGTCCGTGACGATCACGGCCTTCTCGTGCCCGGGAGAACCCGGGGCCGGAGCGTTCGCGGAGGTGTACACGCCCTTCGTGAGGTCCTCTCCCGGAGAGTCGATCCACTTGCCCGAAGCGGCGATGCCATCCACCAGCTCCTGCACGAGGGCACGGTCTTCCTTGATCAGGTCCTCGTG
>JAEUQS010000780.1 GCA_016789625.1 Acidobacteriota bacterium
GTTGATCTCGAGGCCCGTCTGCTCGAGGTCGGCCTGGTTCGTGGCGCCCAGGCTCCGGAAGAGCGGATCCACGCGGTCGTGACGCAGCACCACGTTCACCGATCCGCGGGCCGTCTCGCCGAGCACGAGCTCTCGAAAGACGTCGGCCGTGAGGACGCCGAAGTAGGCGTCTTTCGTGGAGGCCTGGACGGCGACCACCTCGCCGCCGGGATTGAGCGTCGGGTCCGGTGGGTTCGTGAACCGGCTCCGCGCGAAGCCCCCCTCGAAGCGGATGCGGCCGTCCACGAGGCTGGCCAGCGCGCGCAGGCCGACGCCGCGGTTCTCCTCGGCATCGTCCACGACGCCCTGCTGGAAGCGGTCCTGGGGCGTCCGTGAGCCGTCCATGTACGTGGCTTCGACGCGCAGCGCGCCCGGCGTCTTGGGCATCAGCTCGAGCCCCAGGCGCCCCGCGAAGATGCGGTCGTTGCGCTGCGAGATGCCCAGCAGGTTGTCGTAGCCCACGAGGTTCACGGAGCTGAGCGCCGCGCCGGTGACGTCGACGATGCCGCCGAATCCGGTCGTTGCCACGAGGCCGCGGCTCGCGAACTGGTTCACCAGGTACTTGTCCTGTCCGAACGCCGTCGTGCCCGCGGTGAAGCTCGTGGCGCCCTTCTGTGCCTGCACCGTGTAGCTCGCGAGGTCGACCTTGGGGGCCTCCTCCCCGAGCTGGCCGAAGCGGATCGCCTGCTGGCGGTTCGAGACGGCCGTGGCCTGGAGCGCCGAGGTCACCGTCCAGCCCTGTTTCGTGAGGCGGCCCTGTACCGAGAGCTGTCCCGTGAAGTCCTGGAACCTCTCGCGCGGGTTCTCGACCTCGGGCTCGGGGGAGTCGCGCGTGTCGAGCGCGCCCGCGAGGGTGAGGTCGAGCCGCGGCTGGAGCTCGAACGTCTCGAGCCCCGCCGAGGTGAGGACGTTGAGCGGGAAGCGCGACAGCTCGGTGGATTCGCCCGCGTCCGAGATCTGGAAGATCACCACCTCGCTCGAGCCCGAGGGCAGCTTCACCGGGCTCTTCGTGAGCGAGAGCCCGGCGGGCGTGCGGGCGAAGAGCTCCGAGACGTCCATCGAGCCGATCAGGATCACGAGGCGGCCGTCGGCGTCGGTGAGCGGACGGCTGGCGCGCAGGAGCAGCGGGGCGTCGCGGGGCACGAATGCCTTGCCGCCGGTGTCGAGCGTGAACGTGAGCGGAGCGCCGGCCGGGGCCTCGGGGGCAGCTTCCGTGACGGGAGCGGGTTCCGCGGCCGCGGGTGGCGGAGGTGGAGGCGGCGGCGTCACGGCGGCCGGCGACGCGACCTGCAGCGTGAAGCGGCCGAGGGGCGTCACGCGGCCGTCGCGCCCCACGAGCGACACCGAGATCTCCGAAGGGCCGGGCGGCAGAGGGAAGAGGTCCCCACGATAGCGATATCGGTTTCCCACGGGCTCGAAGAGGTCGGTGACGTCGTTCTTCCCGAGCAGCACGAGGATCCGGCCCTGGCTGGCCGGGACCTGCGGCTCGACCACCAGCTCGATGCGCGTGCGCGGCGGCACGGGCTCCGGGACCTTGCGGTCCAGGGACACCGTGATGCCCTGCGCGGTCGCCAGCCCGGGGACGAAGAGCGTCAGGAGCAGGACGAGAAAACCCGCAGTCCGCGTGGAACGCTGTCCGGCGTGTGGATCCATCTGCCTCCCCGTTTTGTGGGCGTATTCTGGCCGAGAAACCCTCCATGAGAACGGCCAACCGTGCCTTGCGCGTCGCCATCCTCGCAGCTGCAGCGATCGGTTGCGCCAAGCGCGCACCCATCGGCGTGCCGCCCGTGAGGACGCTCACGGTTTCGGTGCGGGCCGACGTGTCGGACTTCTTCCCGGGGCCCGGGCTCCTCAACGAGGGCTGGACGCTGGACGTCAACGGTCACGTCTTCGAAGGCCTCTCGCGCTTCGACCGGCATCTGGTGCCGCGCCCCGCGCTCGCTCAGAGCTGGCGGAGCCCGGACGACCTCACGTGGGTCTTCACGCTGCACGAGAGGGCGCTCTTCGCCGACGGCACCCGCGTGACGGCCGAGGACGTGGTGGCCTCCATCCAGAGCTTCGTCGCGGGGCGCTTCCCCAGCACGACCGATCTGGCCGGCAACGTCGAGCGCGTCGCCGCGCTCTCCGCGCGCGAGGTCGAGATCAAAACCCGCGTGCCCATGCCGCTCCTCGCCGTGGGGCTCACGACGGCGTTCATCACGAAGAAGGACGCTCTCGAAGGGCGTGTTCCGGCCGTCGGCGCGGGACCCTACCGGGTCGAACGATGGGCGAAGGGGAAGGAGATCGTGCTCGCCGCGAACCCCTGGTACCACGACGGCCCGCCCCCGTTTCCCAGGGTCGTGCTCGCCGTCGAGCCCGACGGCGCGGCCCGCGTGAACGCCGTGCTCTCCGGCAGCGCCCAGCTCGCCGAGCACGTGCCGTTCTCGGAGATGGGCGGCCTGGCCGCGCTCGGCAGCGTGCGGCTCGTGGTGGAGCCCAGCGTGCGCGTGCTGTTCCTGGGCTTCCGGGTCGACCGGCCGCCGTTCTCTGACGCGCGGGTCCGGCACGCCGTGCAGCTCGCGATCGATCGCGACGAGCTGAACAGGCGGGTCCTCGCGGGCAAGGCGTTCCCGGCCACGCAGGTCGTCACGCCGGCC
Organism: Acidobacteriota bacterium; assembly: GCA_016789625.1. Classification (GTDB taxonomy): domain Bacteria; phylum Acidobacteriota; class Thermoanaerobaculia; order UBA5066; family UBA5066; genus JAEUQS01. Next base: position 2,676 of record JAEUQS010000780.1, read on the forward strand.
GTCGCGGGTTTCAACCCCGACATCGCCCTGCCGTCGCCGGACCGCGCGGCAGCGAGGAAGCTGCTCGAGGAGGCCGGCTTCAAGCGCGGCCTCGCCGTGACGCTCGAGGGAACGAACGACCGCTACGTCGCCGACGCCGAGATCCTGAAGGAGGCGGCCCGGCAGCTCGGCGAGGCGGGCTTTGCCGTGACGGCCAAGGCCGAGAGCAAGAG
>JAEUQS010000785.1 GCA_016789625.1 Acidobacteriota bacterium
GCGTTGCCCGCGATGGAGTAGGTCGTGACCGGGCAGCTCGCGCTGAAGTTGATGCCGGTGGCGTTCGGACCCACGGTGACGGACTGGCTGGCCGGCGTGAACGTGCAGCCGGACTTCGTCGGGGTGACCGTGTAGGTGCCCGCAGCGAGGTTCGAAAGCGTGTAGTTGTTGGATCCGTCGGACGTCGTCGAAGCCGCGCCCGCGGTCACGGTAGCGCCCGTCGTCCCGGCGCTGCCGGCGATTGCGTACGTGATCGGCGCGGCGATCTGGAGCTCCCAGAAGCCGCGGCCGTGCGTGCCGATGCGCATCATGGAGCCGTCGGGCAGGATCGCGATGTCCCAGATCGAGACGGCGGGCATGCCCGTGCCGAAACGCGCCCACGAGGTGCCGCCGTCGGTCGAGCGGTAGAGGCCGAGATCGGAGCCGGCGTAGAGGGCGTTCACGTCGGTCGGATCGACGCGAAGGACGTGCACGGGGAAGTTCGGAACGCCCGTGTCGATCTGCGTGAAGGAGGTGCCGCCGTTCGTCGTCTTGAAGATCCGGCCGCCCGTCGAGCCGCCGGCGTAGGCGACGTAGAACGTGTTGACGTTGGTGGGATCGAACTCGACGTGGGCGACGTACTTGGTGGGGAGGCCGCCGGCGAGGGCCGCGCTCCACGTGGTGCCGCCGTTCGTGGAAAGGCGGACGTAGCCGTTGCCCGTCCCCGCGAGAACGTAGCTGCTGTTGGACTTGGCCACGGCGATCTTCGTGACGTAGTTCCGGGTCGAGGTGTCGCCGAGAACCGTCGTCGAGGTCTTCATCCAGTTGGTGCCGCCGTTCGTCGACTTCCAGCAGTAGTTCGTGCCGGTGTAGAGGATCGACGGGTTGTTCGGGTCCATCGTGAGAGGCGTGATGAACGGCGCGTTGTCGCTGCCGTAGCTCGGGCCGATCTCTGCGAAGCTCGCACCCGTGTTCGTGGAGCGGAAGATGCGCGTGGAGTAAACGGTGCCGTAGAGCGTGGCCGCGTTCGTGGGGTGGGCCGCGACACCGAAGCCGTCGCCGCCGATCTGCTCGGTGTAGCTCGTGGTGTTCGTCGTGCGGAGGTTCGTGCCGTTGTCCTGCGCGCCGCCGATGAGGAGGTCGCGGTTCGCGGGCGTGACGGCGATGTTGTAGTACTGGCGGGTCACGACGTTCGTGTTGAGGTTCGTGAACGTGGAGGCGCCGTCGGTCGTGCGGTTGATGCCGCCGTCGTTGCCGATGAGGAGCGTCGTGCCGATCCAGGCCATGTCGTGGATGTCGGCGTGCACGTAGTTCGAGGCGCTCGGCGAGGCCGACCAGGACGACCGCTTCACGAACGTGGCGCCGCCGTCGGTGGACTTCCACGTGTCGAGGCCGCCGGCGTAGACGATGTTCGCGTTGGCGGGGTCGACGGAGATCGTGCTCGCGTACCAGCCCTGACCCGAGAGGATCGAGCTGTAGCTGCCGCAGGCGCCGGTCACGGGGTTCGAGCGGAACGTCCAGGTGAGGCCGGCGTCCGTGGAGCGGTAGATGCCCCACTGGTCGACCGGAGTCGAGGCGCAGCCTTTGGAGTCGCCGGCGGCGCTCGCCGCGATGGCGAAGAGCGTGTTCGGGGCCGATGGCGCGACGGCCAGCGACATGCGGCCGTTGTCGGCGTTCCAAGGCGCGGTGCCGGGGTTGATCACCTGCGTCCAGGTTTCACCGGAGTCGGTCGAGCGGTAGCCGAAGCCCTTCCACGTCGGGCTCGCGGAGGTGACGTCCCAGGCGGTCGCGACGATGGTCGAGGGCGTGCCCGGAATGCGGATGAGGTCCGTGCCGGCGTACGTCGAGAACTTCGTCACCCAGGTCGCGCCGCCGTCGGTCGACTTCTGGATGCCGACCGTGGTGGCCGCGAGGATCTCGTTGGCGTTCGTCGGGTGCACGTCGATCTCGAAGAACTTGGTCGCCGAGACGCTCACGGGGAGGGACCACGTGGCGCCCGCGTCGGTCGACTTCACGAAGCCGATGCCGTTGATGCCGTCGATGCCGAGGGCGCCCTCACCGGTGCCGACGTAGACGAGGTTCGAGTTGGACTTGGCCACGGCGACGGCGCCGATGGAGAGGTCGCCGAGGGAGTCCGTGAGCACGTTCCAGGTGGAGCCGCTGTCGGTGGACTTCCACACGCCGCCGCCCGCGGTGCCGCGGTAGACGATCGACGAGTTGTTGGGGTCCACGGTGACCACCGAGACGCGGCCGGCGAAGTTCGTGGGTCCGATGTTGACGAAGTTGGAGCCGCCGATCGCTTGCGCGTCGCGCGCCTGCGCGTCGCGCTGGCGGGACTCGATCTGGAGGATGTGGGCCGCACGCAGCTTCTGCTCGGGGTCCACGCGGCCGAATTCGTCCGCGTACATGTCGTGGAAGGCCTGAGCCCTGCGCGCGGCATGATCGAGGGACTCGCCCCGGCTCTTCGCCATTTCCTCGCGTTCCCTTTCGGTCTCGCGGGGATCGACGGCCGCCGTGGCGGCGAAGGAAAGAGCGAGAAGGGTCGAAACGGACGCCTGTGCCAGTCTCCGGAGTGTGAGCATGTGGTTTCCTCTCCCGGCCTGCCGCATGCGGCTCTGATGCCAGCCGGAATCTCTCGGGTAAACCATTTGAATGCAGGCACTTGCGTGGAATGCCCCGAACGACGGCTCAAAACAAGACCCCTTGCGGAGGTATCTTGCTGGACCCTCGTCGGCCGCCACTGCTCTCTATTTGACCCACCCGGATGCCCCACGACACGGAATACGTCCGGCCGACATCCGATTCATGGAGTGTCGTGCTGATGAGCTTTCGCCGAGACGCTGCCGAAGAGCGAGCCCGTGGCGCGTTCGAATCGGAGATTCTGGTGCACCTCACGGAGATCTATCGGGCTGCGATGCGGCTCACGCGGCGGGCGGCCGAGGCGGAAGACCTTTCCCAGGAGGTGTTCCTGCAGGCCTGGAAGAGCTTCGAGCGCTTCTCGCCGGGGACCAACGGCAGGGCCTGGCTCTACAAGATCCTGTGGAACGTCAACCAGCAGCGCCTCAGGAAGAGGCTTCCCGTCCTTCTCGGTGAAGAGGAGCAGGAGCGACTCGCCGAAACGCTGCCCGCCGTGGAGACGACCCCCACGGAGGTTCGCGACGAGGAAGTGGCGGCGGCTCTCCTCGCCCTCACGCCCGAGCACCGCACGATGCTCCAGATGGCCGATGTCGAGGAGTGGAGCTACAAGGAGATCGCAGAGATCCTCGGCGTGCCGATCGGGACGGTCATGTCCCGGCACTCTCGCGCGCTCGGCTCGCTGCGCGCCAAGCTCGCGGGCTCGAGCCTCGCGCCGAGGGCCTCCCGCACGGACGAGACCATCGAAGGGAAGGGCCGATGAAGGCCGTATCGAACCTCAGGGACTACGGCTGCGGCCGGGTTCTGCGCGTCCTGGATTCCTACCTCTCGAACGAGCTCACGGTGGAGTCGAACCACGAGATCCTGGAGCACCTCGAGCGCTGCCCCGCG
>JAEUQS010000791.1 GCA_016789625.1 Acidobacteriota bacterium
GGGACGTCCTCGTCGTCCTGCACGGCCGCGATGTGCCCGTCGAGCAGCTCGTAGCGTTGCCGGGTGGTCCACGGTGCGTCGACTGTGACCAAGGTTGCGACGGGCGTGCCGGCGGGTCCATAAGTGAACGAGGTCTTGAGACCCTCGCTCGTGCCATCGCCGTTGCGGTTTGCGGGGTCGGGCACAGAGAGGGTCGCGACGCGTGCCGTTGCCGTGTCGTACACGACGCGCAAACGCTCGGGCTGCCCCGGAAGGAAAGACGGCAGCGACATCCCCGCAAGGCGAAGGGGCGAGAACTCGCCGTGCAGAGGAGCCGTGACGGCGAAGACCTGGGTGGTGTAGCGATAGCGGATCGTGGGTCTGCTCGAGCCGGTGTAGTCGTAGGCGCCCACGTAGCCCGAGGCAGTGTTCGTCACTGCGGGCAGCGCCACGGCCTCGAGACGCCGCTTCGTGTCGAACTCGTACGTCACCGTGCGGCCCGAAAGGTCCACCAGCTCTTTGAGGAGGCCATAGCGGGGAACGCTCGGCTCCATCTCGTAGCTCAGACGGTAGTACCGCCCCAGCTCGTCCTCGATGCCGATGAGCTGCCCGTAGGCGTCGTGCCGGAGCGTGAGGGTGGAGCCCTTCTTCTCCTTGGCGCCGAGCTGCCGGTGCCGATCGGAGATCTCGACCAGCCGGCCCCGGGCGTCGAACAGCAGGGCGTCGCGAGCAGGCCCGATGAGGCGATAGCCGCCCGTGGTGAGCTTCTGTGGCCGCAAGTAGAGGCCGTGCGGCGCACAGAGGCTCATCACGGGGTCGATCTGATAGCCGCTCGGGCAGGCGTTGTTCTGCCCGGCGGAGATGAACCGGAAGACCCTGCCGTCGCCGACGTGGTATTCCACGAGGAGGCTCTTCGGGACCAGCCGGGATGACGGGTTTGTCGGATCCTCGCGCTCGTAGTCCACCGGGATCTCGCGAATGTGCGCCATGTACGGGCTCGACCAGCCCGCTGCGCCGAGAGGGCCATAGCCCGCGGTCCCGCTTCGGTAGTTGCGCTCGAACGCGAAGCCCATGCTGCGGCCCGGCACGCGATGGTCGACCGCGCTCGTGCGGTACTCGCCTGACGTGAGGAGAACCGACGCACCGGCTTCGCCGTTCCAGATCGCCGGGTTGAGAGGCGGCTCGACGAGGCCCGTGTTCGTGGCCGGTGCGGCGAACACGGCTAGCTTCATGATCTGAACCGGCGCTGAGAGACCCAAGTCGCGAATGGCCGCGGTGGTCGCGACTCGAACGGCCTGCGGTGATGACTGATCAGCGGCGAGGGTGGTCCGTACGTACGGCCCCCCCGCGAGCAGTTCCGGAGTGTCGGATTCGGGTCGCGAGAGCAAGGCCGTAGGCCACGTGCACCGCTCGCAACCCGGTTGCGGAAGCGAGTGCCGACGGGCGCGAGGGTCGGCGATGAGGACGACGCTCTCTCGCGATTCGTACGCGACGCCGACCGAGCCGCGTCGTCCGAACGAAACGGGGATCAGATCGAGCCAGGATCCACGGCGCTCGAGCGTGACCACCGTCGAGGTCTCGGGCCAGCCTGGGCCACCCGGCAGCGCGCGGTATGCGCCCGCGTCCCCCGCACGAAGGCCCGGAGGAGGCAACTCGCGGAGGCTCTCGACCCGCGCGGTGAGCCGCGAGCCTGCGTCGAAAGGGAGAGTGAGGCGGACGTGAAGGGCGGGCGTCACAGCCGACGGATCGTCGCGGCCATCGAGACGCACCGGAACGCCGAGAGGAACCAGAACCCGCGGGGAAGCGGGCGCCGATGGCCGACCGGATCCGCCCAGAGCCGCAGTTGCAGCCAGCAGAGTCAGCCAGAGAGCTTTCCCTTGCGACGATCGGTTCATTCCGTTGCTCCTTCGGATTGACGAGAGATCGTAGCGTGAGGTGGGCCTCCCGGATCGTCAGGACGCCAAGGGCACCGCCTTGCCGACGCGGCCTCGTGCGGGTGACGGGGACCGAAAAAATATTGGGCGTAAATAGGGCGCAAATGCCTTGAAATCGAGATATCCTCTCGCCGCATGAAGTCGACCCGCCGCACCTCGCAGCTCGGCCTTTTTGCGCCGCTGAGGAAGGTGCCCTCTCCAACCTC
>JAEUQS010000800.1 GCA_016789625.1 Acidobacteriota bacterium
TGTTCGAGGCCGTGCCCGAGCCCACGATCTGCTCGTACGTGCCCGTCTGCGTCCAGTTCGTCGAGCCGCTCTCGAAGCCCGGGTTCAGGACGGGGTTCGTGAAGGTCGAGGTGGCCTTGGTGACGGTGATGGTGGAGGACGTCCTCACGTTGCCGCAGGCGTCCGCGGCCGTGGCCACCAGCGTGTGCGAGGAGCCGGCCGTGAGCGCCGTGGTGTTCCAGGAATAGGTGAGGGAGCCCGTCGCCGACGTCGCGACCTGCGTGCCGTCGATCTTCAGCGTCATCGCCGTGACGGCGACGTTGTCGGTGCCGGCCACCGTGACGCTCACGGTGCCCGTGACGGTCGCGCCGTTCGCGGGGGCGGTGACGTTCACCGTGGGCAGCGTGGTGTCGGTGCAGGTCGTGCCGATGGTGACGGTCTTCGTGGCCGACGTCGTCGTGTTGCCGCAGGCGTCGGTGGACGTCGCGACGATGGTGTGCGAGGAGCCCGCGGTGAGAGCGGAGGTGTTCCACGAGTAGGAGACGGACCCGGTCGCCGACGTCGCGACCTGCGTGCCGTCGATCCTGAGGGTCATGCCCGTGACGGCGACGTTGTCGGTGCCGGACGCGGTCACCGAGACGGTGCCGGTCACAGTCGACGCGGTGGGCGCCGTGACCGTCGCCGTGGGGGCCGTCGTGTCGGTGCAGGTCGAGCCGATGGTGACGGTCTTGGTGGCCGAGGTCGTCGTGTTGCCGCAGGCGTCCGTGGACGTCGCGACGATCGTGTGCGAGGAGCCCGCGGCGAGGCCGGTGGTGTTCCAGGAGTAGGAGACCGCGCCGCTCGTCGAGCTCGCGACCTGCGTGCCGTCGATCCGGAGGGTCATGCCCGTGACGCCGACGTTGTCGGTGCCCGAGGCCGTCACGGAGACGGTGCCGGTCACAGTCGACGCGGTGGGCGCCGTCACGCTGGCCGTGGGGGCCGTCGTGTCGGAGCAGCCGGAGGTGCGCGTGACCCAGATGGGCGAGGAGAAGAGCTCGGCGCCGTTCGACAGAGTCACGTAGACGTACCAGTACTTGCGGGCGCCCGAGGCGGGCGTCGTCACGGTGGCGGTGTAGGAGCCGCCGCCCTGGCTCGTCATGGTGAGGCTCGTGGGGGAGCCGGTGCCGGCGTCGGGGTTGCCTTCCTTGAGGGAGACCGTGGAGATCGTGGCGCCGTCCGGATCGCTGGCCCACACGCGGAGGTCGAGCGAGGCGGCCGTCGTCGAGAACTGGTCACCCATGGTGCGGGAGTGGTCCGACGTGCCGAAGAACATCTGGGCGTTCATGTCCGAGGAGGCATAGAAGCGGCGCGCGCGGAGGGCGCCCATCACGCTGGCCTTGGACAGGCCGTTCGCGAGCACGACGGTGCGGTTGCGCGTGGTGTTGCCGAAGTTGTAGCAGTGGTTGTCGGCGTGCGCCTCGGGGCCGACGATCCAGCCGCGCTGGAGCGCGTAGTTGTACATGTCGGTGCCGCCGGCCTTCGGGCCGGAATAGCGCGAGCCGCCGTCGGCGAAGTCGGTGGTCTTGTTGAACGCGGGGCCCGAGATCACGGCGAGGCCCGTGAGGATCGAGACGCCGTCGGCGTTCTTGGCGAAGCTGTTGTAGTCGCTCGTGCCCGGGTGGCAGAGGCCGGCCGCGGCGCCGCTTGCGCCCTGGTTCGCCGGGTTGTTCGCGGCGGTCCACAGTGCGAGATAGTCGGTCTTGGGCGTCTGGACGTCGGAGTAGGCTTCCCAGCCGAAGAGCTTCGTCGTGTCGTACAGCGCGACGTGACCGCCGTTCGAGATGACGCCCCACTCCATGCCGTAGATGCCCACGAAAGACGCCGTCGTCGAGGCGGTCGCGGCGCTCAGGCCGTCCTGGTAGCGCTGGCGGAGCGTCGCCGTGGAGCAGCCCGTGCCACAGGCGTCGTCGAACAGGTGGTTGTGGTCGATCACGGCGATCCAGTCCACGCCGCCCTGAGTCTTGGCATAGTTGAACGCGTCGGCCGGGTTGGCGCCGGCATGCGGGCCCGAGACCGAGCCGGTGCAGGACGCGTTCGGGATGCCGCCGTCGGAATAGGTGGTGTGGGCGTGCTGAGCGCCGAAGTAGAAGCTGTAGGGCACGCTCGGGTTCGTGGACGACGCGAGGCCCTCGCGGCGATCCTCGACCTTCGGGTCGGGCGTCTCGTCGGTGCCGTATACGCGGAGGAAGCCGCCGAACGATTCGAAGCCGGGGACGTCGAAGCGGTAGACGTACTGTCCGGCCGGGATCGGGCGGCCGGCGGCATCGCGGCCGTCGAAGTTGAAGACCGCGTAGCCCTCACCCTTCTCGAGCTTCGCGCTTCCGGAGCGAACGTCGACGACCTCGCGATCCATCGTGGTGAGGAGCATCGTCCAGCGCACGCTGCTCGTGCCTTCGCTTCCCTTCTGGTCGACGAGCGAGGCGGCGAGCGCGACGGGCGCGTCCTCGCGGGCCCACCACTGGGTGCGGTCGCGGAGCGCGATCGACGAGCGGGCGGGGTCGCAGTCGTGAGCGGGGTCGCTCTCGAGGTCGCGGTCCCCGGGATGGTGCACGGCGGCCGGGGCGATCCCTCCGAACGAGAGGAGGCCCGGGACGAGAAGGGCGGCGAGTGTCTTGCGCGTGTTCATGATGCCTCTGCTTCGCTTTCGGCTACGGTGGTTCAGCGTGTGGTCTGGGGAGCCTGAGCGGGCTCCTTGTGGGTGCGGCGCGGGACGCCTTCCATGCCGAGACGCCGATCCATGGACTCCGGGAGCAGGTCGGTCATCTCGGAACGGCGACGGCGCGGGGCCTTTCCCTGGGAGCCTGCGGCGTCGTCTTTGTGGGGGGTGTTCATGCGTCCTCCACGTCGCACCACTGCAGGTTCCGTGCCGTAGAAAACGCTCTCAACGGCCTCGAAGAATCAATGACTTACGAGTCATCCCTCGTTTGGGGGATCCGTTGTTGACCCGCATCGCGTGGGTCAGAAAGCGGTTGCTGACCCCCGGCCCGAGTGGGTCACCGCGCCTCCGGTGGCGCGAAGGCCATCGAAATGGGGAATGCCGCCGCCCGGTATAGGATTCACCGGACGGTCCCCGACGGCCCCCCGTGACGAGCCCGGTTCGAAGGACCGAGGAGGATGCAGATGACCGCTCCTGTCGCATACAGAAAACGAGGCCAGGCCGTCTGGCTCGACACGATCTCGAACAAGCTCGTGAGGTCGGGCCGCCTCGGTGCGCTCATCTCCTCGGGCGCGATCTACGGCGTCACCTCGAACCCGACGATCTTCGGCCAGTCGATCCAGAAGAACGAGGGCGACTACAACGCCGAGATCACCCGCATGGCCGCCGAAGGGAAGGACGCGTTCGCGATCTACGACGCGCTCACCCAGCGCGACATCGCCGAAGGAGCCGACCTCTTCCGGCCGCTCCACGATGGGAACGCGGTGGACGGCTGGATCTCGCTCGAGGTGCTGCCCTCCCTGGCCCACGACGCCGCGGGGACCGTGAAGGAAGCCCGGCGCCTCGCGGGTGCGCTCGCGCGCCCGAACGTCTTCATCAAGGTGCCGTCGACTCCCGCGGGGATCGAGGCCATCCGGTCGCTCATCGGCGACGGCATCTCGATCAACGTGACGCTCATGTTCAACCGCAAGCACTACCGCGACGTGGCGATGGCCTACGTGGAGGGGCTCGAGGCTCTCGCCGAAAAGGGCGGGGACCTCTCCAAGGTCCACAGCGTGGCCTCGTTCTTCGTCTCCCGCGTCGACACGCTGATCGACAAGGAGCTGGAGGCCAAGGCGGCCGCAGCCGAGGGTGAGAAGCAGGACGCGCTGCTGGCCCTGCGCGGGAAGGCCGGCCTCGCGAACTGCAAGGTCGTCTACCAGGACTACCTGGCCATCTTCGAGGGCGAGCGCTTCCGCGCCCTCGCCGCCAAGGGCGCCCGCGTGCAGCGGCCGCTCTGGGCGTCGACGGGCACGAAGAACCCGGCCTACAGCGACCTTCTCTACGTGGAGCACCTCGTGGGGAACGACACCGTGAACACGATGCCCGAGAAGACGCTCGAGGCGCTGCTCGATCACGGCAGGGATCTGGGCGACACCGTGACCGAGGGCCTCGTGGAGGCTCGCGAGACCCTCGCGGCGCTCCTGGCCGAGGGGATCGACGTCGAGGCGGTCGGCGAGAAGCTCCAGAAGGACGGCGTCGTGGCGTTCGCACAGTCGTACGACGAGCTCCTCGCAACAGTGGAGAACCGGCGCGCCGAGGCGGCGCACGGCCTGGCGGCCACCCAGAAGCTCACGGTGGGGGCCTGATGATCCTCGGGACGTTCGAACAGGAAGACCTCTCCGCCGGGCAGCTCGAGACGCTGAAGGCCCTCGGGAAAGACTGTCGCGGCGACATTCTCAAGATGACGACCCTCGCGGCCTCCGGGCATCCCGGCGGCTCGATGTCGTCGATCGACTTCGAGCTCCTGCTGTGGGGCTTCGGCAACTGTGATCCGAAGAACCCGTTCGCCGTCGATCGGGACCGCGTGGTGATCAGCCACGGGCACACGTCGCCGTCGGCCTACGCCGCGCTCGCGCGCCTGGGCTACTTCGACCCGTCCCTCCCGCTCCTGGGCTTCCGGCGCGGCGGCTCACCGTTCGAGGGGCACGTGGAGCGCGACGTCCCGGGCATCGACTGGGGCACGGGCAACCTCGGCCAGGGGCTCTCGGCCGCCGTCGGCTTCGCTCTGGCGGCACGCATCAGGAACAGCTCCGCGAAGGTCTTCTGTGCGATGGGCGACGGTGAGCAGCAGAAGGGCCAGCTCGGCGAGGCCCGCCGCTACGCCGCCAAGGAGAAGCTGACGAACCTCGTGGGGCTCGTCGACTGGAACGAGATCCAGCTCTCGGGCGACAACGCCGACATCCTGCCCCAGGACATCGCCGCCGACTGGGCCGCCGACGGCTGGGGCGTCGTGGTCGTGGACGGCCACGATTTCC
>JAEUQS010000835.1 GCA_016789625.1 Acidobacteriota bacterium
GCTGCGCGAGGGACGGCGCCGGAACGGGGCGCACGTGGGTGAGATCCATCCAGAACCACTTCATCGCGTAGACCGACTCGGGGTTGATCGTCTCGAAGAGCACGCGGCCCCCGGGCGCGAGCTTTCGCGTCGCGAGGGTCACGAGGCTCGCGAGGAGCGCCGCGGGCAGATGCTCGACGACCTGGTAGGCCGTGATGCCCGCGAGAGAGCCATCGGGCCGCGACTCGAGGAACGAGAAGAGGTCCGCCGCGACGACCTCGAGGCCCTTCTCGCGTGAGCGGGCGACCATGACCGGATTCGTGTCGCAACCGATTCCGATGCGCCCCGCCGCCGCCAGGGCCTCCAGAAACTCGCCGCGCCCGCAGCCCAGGTCGGCCACGGGTCCCTCCGCGGTGAAGAGCGCGACGTCGCCCTCCTGCCGCCTCCGGATCTCGGCTTCCGAACCCCGGAACGCGCGCTCGAAGTCGGCATAGACGCCGGCGTAGGCGCCCGGCGGCGCCTCGGGCTGTGCTCCGAGAGCCGGCGGGCTTCCGCCGGGAGCGGGCTCGAGGCGAGCCGCCCCCGCGCCGGGACCCCGGGCCAGCTCGCCGCGGAGCGCCGTGAGCTCCAGCTTGAGAGCCCGCAGGTCCTCCCCGAATGCTTCGATGCTCCGCGTCGCGGAGGTCGCCGAACGCGATATCGCGTTCTCGAACGCGGCCCGGCCCTCCTCGAAACGCTCGAGGCGCCTCTCGAGGGACTCGGCCGCGAGGTCGCGGGCCCTCTCCACCGCATCGAGGCGCTGCTGGGTCGCGTGCAGATCGCGGGCGAGAGAGGCCCTCGCCGCCTGGGCGGCGGCGTCGCCCTCCTCGCGGGCACGGGCCTCCCGGGTGAGCGCCGCGATCAACTCCTCGTGCCGCGCCGCGCCTTCGGAAGAACGGTGGTCGACCTCCTCGAGCGCCTTGCGCGCCATCTCGCGCGCTTCCGCCGAGAGCGCCGCGGTGGCGTTCAGAGCGGATTCCACCTCGCGGACGGCGATGCGGAGGGATTCGGCCACGGCCGAGTTGAAGACCGTCTGATCGCGCGTGACGATGCGCAGCGCGCGGAGCAGGAGGCCTTTGGCGGCCTTGTAGCGCGCCTCGGCCGGCAGGTGCGGCGACACGTAGCGCGCCCCGTTCTCGAGCATCTGCAGCGCGCCGGAGAGATCGAAGCGCGGGGCCTCCCCGGTCTCGCCTCCGGGCGCGGACGACACCGCGCGCGAAGCCCCGGGAGGCGGCGTCTGAATCGCGGCGAGGTCGTCGACGAGGCGCCGGGCCAGAGCCTCGGCATCGCTCGACGCCGTCACGAGAACATCACTCGTTCAGTCCGCAACGGCGCCCCGCACCCGCTGTTTATAGTACGAAGCGGATGAAGAAACTCCACAAAGCGCTGTTCCTCGCCCTTCCCGTCGCCCTCGCCTCGGCGCTCGCCTGTCGCACGAGCCCGCAGGCTCCTCCCGTCCAGGCGAGCGGGAAGCCCGCGGAGAAAAGTCCGGCCGCTCCTCCGGCAGCTCCTGCCCCCGGAGCCCGCCCTCCAGCGAACCCGTGGGAAGGCACGCTTTCTCCGCTGACGCACCCGGCCGAGAAGCACCTCGCGAACGTGAGACAGCTGACCTTCGGTGGCGAGAACGCGGAGGCGTACTGGTCGGGCGACGGGCGCTCCCTGATCTTCCAGTCGACCCGCGACCCGCACGCCTGCGATCAGATCTTCGTGATCGACGACGTGGACGCCCCCGAGCCCGCCGCCCGCCTGGTCTCGACGGGCAAGGGCCGCACGACCTGCGCGTATCTCTTCCCCGACGGCAGGCGTCTCCTCTACGCCTCGACCCACCTCGCCGATCCCGCCTGCCCGAAGCCGCCCGACCGCAGCCAGGGCTACGTGTGGGGCCTCTTCGAAGGCTTCGACATCTTCACCGCGAGGCCCGACGGCTCCGACCCCGTCCGCATCACGAACGCACCCGGGTACGACGCCGAGGCGACGATCTCGCGGGACGGCCGGAAGATCGTCTTCACGTCGGTGAGAGACGGCGACCTCGAGCTCTACTCGATGAACGCCGACGGGTCCGGCGTGAAGCGGCTCACGAACCGCCCGGGCTACGACGGCGGAGCGTTCTACAGCGACGACGGACAGTGGATCGTCTACCGCTCGGCGATCCCGAAGGACGAGGCCGCGCTGGCCGACTACCGGGGCCTCCTCGCCCGGGCGATGGTGCGTCCCTCGGCCCTCGAGATCCGCGTCATGCGAGCGGACGGCACGGGCGACGTCCAGGTGACCGCCAACGGCGCCGCGAACTTCGCTCCCTACTTCTTTCCCGGGCGCCACGACCGCATCATCTTTTGCTCGAACCTGGGCGATCCGAAGGGCCGGGAGTTCGATCTCTACGCCGTGAACATCGACGGCACCGACCTCGAGCGCATCACGTACAACCCCACGTTCGACGGCTTCCCGATGTTCTCGCCCGACGGACGGAAGATCGCGTTCTGCTCGAACCGGCACAACGCCAAGGCCGGCGACACCAACGTCTTCGTGGCCGACTGGGTTCCCTGAGGACTCCTACGACGCCGGCGAATCGGCCGGCGCGCGGGGAGAAGCGAGCCCCCGCAGAACCTCGATGAGGGTGAAGAGCAGGGAGAGCACGAGCGGTCCGAGAAAGATCCCGAGCAGGCCGAACGCCGGGATTCCGCCGAAGACGCCGAGGAACACGACCAGAGTGTTCTGCTCTCCCTCGCCCTTGATGAGGAACGGCCTGAGGACGTTGTCCGCGAGAAAGCTGACCACCACGAAGCCCCAGAGCGCGAGGAAGATGGCCGCGCCCGGCCGCCCCTGCATCCACAGGAGAATCGCGCCGGGTCCCCAGATGAGCGCGGTGCCTCCGAGCGGGATGAGTGACGCGACGGCCATGAGCGCGCCGGCGAGGACGGCCCCCGAGAGGCCCGCGAGGGCCCACCCGATTCCGCCGCAGACTCCCATCACGAGCGCACAGAGGAGCGAGCCCCGGAAGGTCGACCGGATCATCGCCTGAAGCCCCCGAAGGGTGTCCTTGCGCTCGGCCTCGGGGAGCGGGATCAGATCGAGGAGCCCCCGTTCAATGGACTTGCCGTCCTTCAGGAAGAAGTAGACGAGGAAGATCGTGATGAGGAACGTCATCACCGTCTCGAAGGAGCCGGCAACGAGCGCGCCGCCAGCCTTCGCCGCCCGCGTCGAGACGTTCCCGGCGAGATCGCGGAGGTGTCCCTGCAGCTCGGGGAGCGAAAGGCCCGTGTGGCTCTGCACCCAGGTGACGGCGTTGGCGACGCCCGGGAAGGTGATGATGTCGCTCACGGAGTCGATCTGCCGGCGCTTGAGCTCCTCGGCGACCCAGGTCGCCGTGGAGGCGGCCTGCCGAACGATCACCAGGATCAGGAGCGCGGCCGGGAGCAGCCCGCCGAGCGCGATCGCGACACAGGTGAGGAGCGCCGCGACCGCGGGCCGGCGCGTGCGCTGGAGCAGCCTCCGGTGGAGATCGCCCGAAGCGAGCGCCACGATCGCGGCCCAGGCGATGGCCGGCAGGAAAGGCCCGAGCACCGCGAGGGAGGCCGCTCCCACGAGCAGGAGCGTGACCAGCAGGAAGGCCATGGCGTAGATGCGCGAAGGCGCCCGCGCGGAGACATTCGCGTCACTCACGACGCGATGATAAGGGCCCGGCGTGAGGAGATAGGATCGGCCGGGTGAACGACTCCACGCCGCCGCGCCGACGGACGGCGCGCCCTCTGCCGCCGCGGCGCGCTCCCCGCTTCCCCCCGCCCGCGCTGCCCGAGGATCCCGCCGGCCTCTCGACCCGTCTCGTGGCGCTCGCGAAAGAGCGCGGATTCGTCGCGGCGGGAATCCTGGCCGCCGAGTCCGCGACGACGCACGACACCTGTCTCTCCTGGCTGGGAGGCGGCTACCCCGGCGAGATGACGTTCCTCGAGAGAGACGCGGCCGCGCGGGCGCGTTTCGACGAGGTGCTCCCGTACACGCGGTCGATCCTCGCGGTCGCGCGGGAGGTCACGGCCGCGGGACCGGGGAACGTGGCGAAGTACGCGAGGGGCGAGGACTATCACGTCGTCGTGCGGCGGGAGCTGAAGGCCGTCGCGCGGGCGTTCGCGCCGCTAGCGCCTCCCGGAACGCACTTCCGCGTCGCGGTGGACACGGCTCCGGTTCTGGAACGCGAGGTCGCGGTGCGGGCGGGCCTCGGCTTCATCGGCAAGAACGGGCTCCTCATCGTGCCGGGCATCGGCTCCCACGTCGTCCTCGGCGAGCTGCTCACCGACCTCGTGCTCGCCCCCACGGCTCCCCCGCTCGCCGAGAACGCGCTCGACCGCTGCGGCGCCTGCACCACGTGCCTGACGGCCTGCCCGACCGACGCGTTCGTGGCGCCTCGCGTCCTCGATGCACGGCGCTGCCTCTCGTACCTCACCATCGAGAAGCGTGGCCCGTTCTCTGCCGAGGAAGAGCGTGCCGTCGCCGGGCTCCTCTTCGGCTGCGACATCTGCCAGGACGTCTGCCCTTGGAATCGGCTGAGGCACCCGGAGGGTGCGCTCTCGGACGCCGGCGCGCACCTCGATCCGAAAGAGCTCGCCGCGCTCGACGAAGAGACTTTCCTGCGTCGCTTCGGCAGGACGGCGCTGTTTCGCGCCACGGCGTCCGGCCTGGCGCGAAACGCGGCGGCCGCTCTCACCCGGGATCCGGCCGGCCGGAGCTGAAGCGTTGACCCATCTCTTCGTCGTGGCGGGAATCCACATCGTGAACGGGCGCCTGCTCCTCGCGCGGAGGCCCTTGACCGGAGACCTCCCCGGGCTCTGGGAGCTGCCCGGCGGAAAGGTCGAGCCCGGTGAGACGCCGGCCGAAGCTCTCGTGCGGGAGCTCCAGGAAGAGCTCGGGGTCGTGGCCGTGGGGCCCGAGCCCTACGCGTTTCGCACCGTGACACACGGCGAGCGGCGCCTCACGCTCCTCTTCCTGGCCATCCGGGGGATCCTCGGCACGCCCCGGCCGCTCGAGTGCCTCTCGGTGCGGCAGGCAACCCGCGCCGAGGCCCCGCTCCTGTCGCTCGCGCCCCCGGACCGCGACATCGTCGAGCGGCTCGTGGCCGAGGGATTCCGCGACACGGAGACCGTGGAGACGCCGCGCCTCCTCGAGCGCGCCCGCGAGGAGGGCGCCTACGTGTTCGGCTCGGAGTCGCTCGGAGAGGAGCCCCTCACGTTCGTGAAACGGCGCGACGGACGGATCACCCGGGGGCTTCTCGTGCGCACGTCCCAGGGACCCGCCGCCTACGAGAACACGTGCCCGCATGTGCCGATCCCGCTCGACCGGGACGGGGAGAGCCTGCTCTCCGAGGACGGCCGCCATCTCGTGTGCAACAACCACGGCGCGCTCTTCGACCGCGAGACCGGGCTTTGCGTCTCGGGCCCCTGCGCGGGCGAGCGCCTCCGGCCGATCCCCATCGCTCCCGAGGGCGATGGTGTGAGACTCCTTCCGTGAACGTCCCCATCCTCGTGGTCCTCTACGTCCTGTCCGCGCTGGCGGCCGCCTTTTTCTCAGCCGCCGAAACGGCCCTCACCGCTCTCTCCGAAAGCGACATCTACCGGCTCAAGGAGCAGTACGGAGCGAAGGCCGACCGCCTCGCGCGCCTGCGGCAGGATCTCGCCCAGACTCTCTCCTCGATCCTCCTCGGGACGAACGTGGCGAACGCGGCGGCCGGCTCGCTCGGAACGCTCATCGCCATCAACCTGTTCGGCGAGCGCTGGGGCGTCGTCGCCGCGACCATCACCACGACCATCGTGTTCCTCGTCTTCTGCGACGTGACGCCCAAGACGCTCGCGGCCAAGCGCGCCGAGGAGGTGGGGCTCCTTTCCGCGCCGCTCATCGAGATCCTCGTGAAGCTCCTCGCGCCGATCACGAAGCTCGTGTCGCACTCGACCCGGCTCTTCCTGCGGCCGTTCGGCATCACGGAGCAGGAGGGCGAGGTGACTCAGGCCGACGTGAAGAGCCTCATCAACCTCTCTCATCAGCAGGGCTCCCTCGAGAAGGAGGAAACCGAGATCCTCCACGCGGTGCTCGAGTTCGGCGACACGCCGGTGCGCGACGCGATGATCTCGAGGGCGCAGATGGTGACCCTCTCGGTGGACGCGGATTTCCTGAGCGTCAAGGCCACGGGCACCGAGAACCGCTACAGCCGATACCCCGTGTACCGCGGCACGCAGGACGAGGTCGTGGGCATCCTCCACATGAAGGACCTGTTCAGCGTGTCGGACCAGGAGGAGCGCTCGTTCGACCTCTCGCGCTACCTGCGCCCCGCGATCTTCGTGCCCGAGCTGAAGAAGGCGGGCGACCTCTTCAAGGAGATGCGCCGCCGCCGTTTCCACATGGCGATCGTGGTGGACGAGCTGGGCGCCGTCTCGGGCCTCGTGACGCTCGAGGACCTCATCGAGGAGATCCTCGGCGACATCGCCGACGAGCACGACGAGCCGCAGCGCCGGCCGATCCTGGACGGCACGTCGCTCATCATCGAGGGCACGTATCCGCTCGCCTCGCTCGAAAGGGACCTCGGCCTCTCCTTCGGGGAGAGCCACGCGGAAACCGTCGCGGGCTTCCTGCTGCGGAAGCTCGGGAGGATCCCGCGGAGCGGAGCGCGCGTGAGAGCCGAGGACCTGGACTTCGTGGTGGAGCGCGCGACGCCCCGCGCCATCGAGCGCATCCGTATCATGCGCAAGCCTGGCAGCGGCGAGGAACGCGCCCTCCGGGTTTGATGAGACGCACTTGTCACGACCCGCACTGAGAAGGGCGCTCAAACGCGCCGGGATCGCGAGACCGGCCCGGCCCCCGAGGCCCGCTGGACCGCGCAACCTGGGGGTTCCGAAGCCGCCGAGGCTGCTCCTCACCGGGGAGACCTTCGCCGAGGGACCCGTGTCGGCGGAGACGCTCTTCGGCAAGGACCTGCCGCTCGAGCTCGAGATCGGGTCGGGCAAGGCGCGCTTCCTCCTCGCCGAGGCGGAGCGGAACCCCGGCCGCCTGTACCTGGGCCTCGAGATCGTGGAGGAGTACGTGCTCCTCGCCCGGAAGAAGGCCGAGCGGCTGGGGCTTGCGAACGTGCGCTTCGAGAGCGTCGACGGCAAGGCGTTCGTCCTCGGGCGGCTGCCCGAAGGCTCCCTCTCGGGGCTCCACGTCTTCTTTCCGGATCCGTGGCCGAAGGTCCGCCACGCCCGCCGCCGCCTCTTCGATGCGGCATTCGCGGCCGGAGCGGCCCGGGCGCTCGCGCCGGGATCGCCGTTCCGGGCCGCCTCGGACGATCCACCCACGTGGGCGCTCATCGAGCGGACCCTCGACGCCGAGCCCGGCTTCGTGCGCGACGTCGCGGCGCCGGACTGGTCGTCGGGAACGGACTACGAGGCGAAGTGGGAGCGGGCCGGCAAGCCTATCGGCAAGGCCATCTGGCGCCGGCGATAGCGCTCGCTCAAACGGCGTGGAGCTTGGGCTTCGAGACCGGTGCCGGCGCATGCTCCTCCGGGAGCTCGCGGGCGCTCTGGAGCACCGGACGCAGGAACTTCCGGAAGTAGTCGATGCCCGAGAACAGCGCGAGCCCCGTCATCACGTAGAGCGAGACGATGCCGAGCTCGTGCCAGAGGCCGATCTCCTCGAGCTTGACTCCCAGGATCATCAGAGAGATCGCCACGACCTGCGAGATCATCTTCAGCTTGCCCCACTTCGAGGCGACGATCGTGATGCCCTCGCTGGATGCGATGGAGCGCAGGCCCGACACCGCGAACTCGCGTCCCAGGATGATGCACACACACCACGCGGAGGCCTCTCGGAGCTCCACGAGCGACACGAGCGCGGCCGAGACGAGGAGCTTGTCGGCAATGGGGTCCAGGAGCATGCCGAGCGTCGTGATCTTCTTGTAGCGGCGCGCCCACCAGCCGTCGAGCCAGTCGGTGAGCGCCGCCAGGAGGAAGACCGCGAGGGCGAAGTACTCGCGTCCCGGGATCTTCGTGAGGAGCAGGACGACGAGCAGCGGAACCATGAAGATCCGAAGCACCGTGAGCGCATTTGGGACGTTCAGCCGCACCGGACCGGCATTCTACTTGCGGCCCCGGGCCCTCGCCCGGAGAATCCCGGCCCCATGACGAACACACGGGCTCCGATCGCCTTCGGCACCGACGGCTGGCGGGGCCGCATCGCGCGCGACCTCACGTTCGAGAGCCTCGGGCGCGTGGTGGCCGCCGCGGGCCGCTGGGCGCGGGACGCGGGCAACACCGAGGCCGGCGATCCGGACACCATCGTCTTCGTCCACGACACCCGCTTTCTCTCTCCGGAGCTGGCGCTCCACGGCGCCGAGCTGCTGGCCGGCCAGGGCTTCGAGGTGCTGCTTTCCGATCGCGCCGTGCCCACCCCGTGCGCGTCCTGGCACGTGGCGACGCGGGGTCTCCGGATGGGCCTCGCGGTGACCGCCTCGCACAACCCGGCCGAGTGGAACGGGGTGAAGGTCAAGAGCCGCTTCGGCGGCAGCGCGATGCCCGCGACCTACGACGCGATCGCCCGTTCGGCAGACGACCCGCTCCCGGCCCGCCCCGGAGGCGCCGTCCGCCGGACCGACCTCGTGACT